>JALDXK010000010.1:0-25601 GCA_032155105.1 Acidobacteriota bacterium | reverse complement strand
AGCACCGGCCGTCAACTCCGGCGTGAGAGCGGCTGAACGATCTGGTCGCGCTCGGATTGCTGGCCTCGGCGACGCCAAAGAGCGCCGTCTCACTCCGGGTCCCGTCCGACAGCCTCGAGACGCTTTTTCCACGTCTCTGTCCGCAGACGTAATTGCGCACTCACCTCGCCTGATAAGGAATCTCGCGGAACATCGGCAGGCCGGCGAGCGTGATGATGTCGACCAGGCCTTCGCGCTCGTGGAATTCCTTCTGATCGCGATCGATCACGATCGTGTTCGGGTAGTGCGGGGCGAGGCGGCGGAACTCGCCGTCGATCAGGCGGAAGCGCCGCACCATGTTCTCGACTTCCTCGTAGTCGCGGTTGCGCATGCGAATGTGCTTCTCGATGGTGCCGGTGCTCGAGGTCAGCACGATCACCTTGTCGGGATGCCAGGTATCGCCAATCGCGATCACCTTGCTGAGCGCCTCGTGTTCCTCGGGCGGGTATTCCGCCATGTGCGCTTCGAGGGTGATGCGCGCGCCTTCGAAGAAGATCACCTTGTGCGGGCCGTCGTGATCGCGCGCGTCACGATAGTTCGCGTCGTACAGGCGCGCGAAATATTCGGTGACGCCCACCGCGTTCACGCCGGCGGCGATGTCCTCGAGCACGCGCGGGTCCCACACGCCCTTCTCGCCCTCGCCGTAGGCGCCGTTGTGATAGAGGTCGGCGAGCTGCCGCACCAGCGTGCTTTTTCCGACACCGGGCCCACCGACAATCGCCACCTTCACAGTCGACAGTCTACAGTCGACAGTTAAGAGTTCAGTCGACAGTTAAGAGTTCAGTCGGCAGTTAAGAGTTGAGTCGGCAGTTGGGCAGTCTTCAGTTATGGTGGCGCGATGCCTCGAGCGTCGGGCCGCTCCCGCCGGTTTCGCCTGCCGTACCGTCCGCCGTACGACTGGCCGGCGCTCGTCGGGTTTCTCGAGCGCAGGGCGATACCCGGCGTTGAGCGAGTCGATACCGGCTACGCGCGGACGGTCGCGATTGACGGCCGCTGTGGCTGGCTTCGGGTCACGCCAGACCCGGTGGCATCCGCATTGAATCTTGAGATGTGGGGCATCGATCCCGCTCGCATGACGCACGTGGGCGAGCGCGTGGCGCGGATGTTCGACGTGAATGCCGAGCCGGACGCGATCGCCGACCGGCTGTCGCGCGATCGCCTGCTCCGGCCGGCGCTGGCGACGCATCCTGGTATGCGCGTGCCCGGCGCCTGGGATCCGTTCGAGATCGCGGTGCGCGCGATTCTTGGTCAGCAGATAAGTCTGCGCGGGGCCACCACCCTGGCGGGTCGCGTCGTTGACCGTTGGGGCACACCGGTCGACGGGCCGGAGGGTCTGAACCGATTGTTTCCCAGCCCCGCCACCCTGGCCGCCGCGGCGATCGAGCGGATTGGCCTGATGCCGCGGCGCGCCGGCACGATCCGCGCGCTCTCGAAGGCGGTGCACGACGAGAAGGTCACGTTCGACGCAGGCTCGACGAACGCCGCTTTGCGATCCATTGCCGGCATCGGCGAGTGGACGGCACAGTATGTGGCGATGCGCGCGCTGAACGATCCGGACGCGTTCCTGACGGGTGATCTGGTCCTGCGCCAGGTCACCGGTTGCACCGCGCGAGAACTCACCACGCGCGCGCGGAACTGGCAGCCATGGCGCGCCTACGCCGTCATGCTGTTATGGCAATCCGCTATTGATATGGAGTCCGCAACTCGTAAACTGAAGACTGCCAACTGAACTGCCAACTGCCGACTGAACACTCTTAACTGCCGACTGCCGACTGCCGACTGCCGACTGAGTCAGCTCTCAAACCTATATCCCAACCCGTACACCGTGACGATGTAACGCGGGTTGTGCGGATCCGGTTCGAGCTTCTGGCGGAGCCAGCTGACGTGCACGTCAACCGTGCGCGTTTCGGGCGTGGCCTGGTAGCCCCACACCGCATCGAGCAGCTCATCGCGCGACAGGACGACGCCGGGATGACGCACCAGGTGCACGAGCAGCTTGAATTCCTGCGCCGACAGGCGGACGGGACGGCCGTCGCGCAACACCTGCCCGGCGCGAATCCTGACCACCACGTCGCCGAACGTCAGCTCCTCGGCCCCGATGTCGCCGCGCACGCGCCTGAGCAGCGCCTCGATGCGCGCCAGCAGCTCCGCGCTCTCGAACGGCTTGGTCATGTAGTCGTCGGCGCCGCTCTTGAGGCCGGTGATCTTGTCGGCGATGGTGTCGCGCGCGGTGAGCATCAGCACCGCGACGTTCTGGCCCTCGCGACGCAGCTCGTGGCACACCTGGAGGCCGTCTTTCGCCGGCAGGTTGAGGTCGAGAATGATCACGTCGTAATGGCCCTTGCGCGCCAGCTCGAGCGCGACGGTGCCATTCGCGGCCGTGTCTACCGCGTAGCCCTCCTTACGCAGCCGATCGCCCAGCGTCCGCCGCAGCCCCGGCTCGTCGTCGACGAGCAGGATTTTCCGCTCCGGCGTCGTTGCGGCTCGCGTTGTCGGCGTCTTGAAGGGCAAGGGTTCAGACACGGTGCGTCACCTCGTGTGGCCTTCAAGACGTCCGCCCGGCCGGAGGCCGGGCCAAGAAATGCTGCTCACACAGCCGGCTCCGCCGCCACCCGTCGCTCGGTCGCTTTCATCGCCGGCAGTTGCAGTACGAAGCGCGTGCCGCGCCGATCGCCGTTCATCACCCGCACGCGGCCCCCATGCGATCTCACGACTTGTTTGACGATGTTCAGGCCGATACCGCTGCCTTCGATTTCGTGCTCCTGCGCATGACGGCCGCGGAAGAACGGCTCGAAGATCCGGTGGCGCTCCTCCTCGGGAATCCCTGGGCCGTCGTCTTCAACGACGATGGCCACCTCGGACCCGCCGCTCGCCAACACGCGGACAGGGCCGCCCTGTCCGTACTTCACGGCGTTGAGGATGAGGTTCTTCAGCGCCATCTTCAGCGCATCGCGATCGGCGAGGACGATCGGCAGTCCCGGTTCAAGCACCGCGTCGATCTGCTGGCCGGTGTGCGCCGCGGCGCGGCTCTCCTCAATGGCGCCGGCGATCACATCAGCCACATCGGTCGGACGGCGGTTCAGCACCGTGTCCGGTCGGGCCTGCAACCGGCAGCAGAGCAGGATGTCGCCGATGGTCTTGGCGAGGCGCCGCCCTTCCGTCTTGATCAGTTCACCGTAATGCTTCGCCTCGGCCGGGCTGCTCACGACATCGTCCGCGAGGTTCTCGCCGGCGCAGGTGATGGTGGCGAGCGGCGTCCTGAGCTCGTGCGAGATGCGCGCCACGAGCTCGAGCTGGTCGCGCGCCGCGCGTTGCATGCTGTGCGTCGACGCGACGAGCAGGCCGACGCTCAGGGCCAGCAGCACGAGCACGCCGATGCCGATGCCGAGGTTACGGAAGCGGATGGCGCCGAGCGTGGCTTCGAGCGAGCCGCTTTGATGCTGCAGCAGCACACGCCAGCGATGCGCGGCCGCGTCGGGCATCAGCTTCTTCGCCGCCTCCGCGTCGAGGTCGCGGCCGTGAATCGCGTAGAGCGGAATGCCGGCGGCGGCGAAGTCCACGCGGGTGAGGTCGGTGCGCGACCGATAGACCGCGGTGTCGGGCAAGTCATCGCGGATGATCATCACGTCGAGCGCCGACGGGATGCCGCCTTCGAAGCAGCCGGCGAGCATCACCGGGATCAGATCGTTGGCGATGTGATCCATGTCGAGCATGGCGGCGATCCAGCGATCGGTGCCGGCCGAAATGATGATCGCCGGCACCTCGTCGAGCAGGGTGCGATTGAGCGCGGCGGCGTTGAGCCAGGTCGGCACCGTTCGGCTCACCTCTTCACCGGCGAGGTTGATCTCGCGGGCGCTGAACGCCCCGCCGGGTGCTCGGCGGATGACGATCGCGTGCTTGACGAAGCCGGTGGGCGCCAGGGCGCGAAGGCCATCACGCACGGCCGCAGTCGGGCCGTCGGGCCGGGCGAGATCGATTGCGGCCAGGTGCGAGTAGAGCTGCGCGAGGCGGCTGTCGAACTCCGTCGAGAGGCGAACCGTCGCCGCCTCGAGGTTCTGCCGCGCGCGCATCTGCTCGAGGCCGCTGAGCTCGCCGAGCCACTGGTATTGCAGGATGGCCAGCGATGGCAGTAACACCGCGATCGCTGCCATCAGCGCCACCGTACGTCTGGAGGCTGTCCACGCCATTCGGTGATGGTACGCCGTTTTTACGACCTCTTAACGAGTCCTTAGCCTTCTCTTGAAGTTCACCGCTAAGCTCTTTGTTAGCGTGAGATAAAGATGTTGACCAGGCGCACGTTCATCGAGCGTCTTGCCGCCGTTGGCGGCGCGTCGCTCGCCTACGAGGGCATGACGGGCCTCGGCCTGCTCGAAGCCGCCCAGTCCACGCCGTTCGCGCTGCGTGGCGACGGCAAAGGCATCAAGGTCGCCATCATCGGGTCCGGACTCGCGGGCATGACGGTGGCCTACGAACTCGGCAAGCTCGGCTATGCCTGCCAGATTCTCGAAGCCAGGCCGCGCCCGGGCGGACGCGCGCATACCATCCGCCGCGGCACGAGCAGCGAAGAAGAAGGCGTGCAGCAGGTCTGCAACTTCGACGCGGGCCAGTACTTCAATTGCGGCGCGATGCGCATCGCCTACCACCACACCACGACGCTGGCGTATTGCCGCGAACTTGGCGTGCCGGTCGAAACCTTCGCGTTGTTGTCGGAGGCCGCGTTCATCTACCAGACGAAGCAGCCGGGATTGAAGGAGCGCCGCGTGCGCCAGCGCGAGGTCCATACCGATCTCGACGGCTATGTCTCCGAGTTGCTGACCAAGGCCGTGTCGGCCCATGCGGTGGACGATGTGTTGTCCGAGGACGATCGCGAGCGGTTGATCGCGTACCTGCAGGCCAAGGGTGCCCTCGTCGAAGGCCGCTATCGCGGCGGCCAGTTGCGCGGTCCCGATGCTGAGCGCAACCCCGACGGCTCGGCGCGGTACACGCCGCTGCCGCTGGCCGATCTCCTGGGCTCGCGCGCCGGCTTCTATCTCGATCCCGGCTTCCAGTACCAGCAGACGATGCTGCAGGTCGTGGACGGCACGTCGCGGCTGCCGGAAGCGCTCGCGAACCGGTTGAAGGACAAGATTAGGTACGAGTCCCCGGTGCAGTCGATCCGGCACACCGCCAACGGCGTCACCATCGGGTACACCGACAAGTCGGGCAAGCCGCAGTCGCTCTCAGCGGACTACTGCGTGTGCGCATTGCCGCTGACGATGCTCGCGAAGATGGACACCGACTTCTCGGAGGAGCGGAAGAAGATCTTCGCGTCCACGTCCTATTCCGCCGCCGGCAAAATGGGCATCCAGTTCAAGCGGCGCTTCTGGGAAGAGGACGAGCAGATCTTCGGCGGCGCGTCGAAGACCGACATGGACATCGCCCAGATCATCTATCCGTCGAGCGGCTACCTGGCGAAGAAGGGCGTGGTGGTGGGCTACTACCTCCAGGGCCAGTCGGGCCGGCCGATCGGCGACAGGACGCCCGAGGAGCGCCTCGCCCTGGCGCTCGACCAGGGCGCGAAGATTCACCCGCAGTACCGCACCGAGTTCGACAACGCGTTCTCGGTGGCGTGGCATCGCGTGAAGTGGACCTACGGGTCGTGGTCGAACCTCGCTGTGCAGAACCGCCGCATCCTGAGCGAACCCGAGGGCCGGCTGTTCCTCGCCGGCGATCACATGAACATGAACGCGTGGATGCAGGGCGCGTTCGAATCAGCCCGTCACGTCGCGACCGGGATCCACGCGCGCGCCGGAAAGGAAAAAGCGACCATCGCTCGGTGATGACTGGGATCGGGGACTAGGGCAAAATAGGGTTGATGAAACTCGTCGGCGTCCTGCTCCTTTTGCTGTCCTTCGCGCAACCGCAATTCATTGCCGACCCGCCGCACACGTGCGGCGACTGTGCGACCTGGAACAAGCCGCGCGAGCCGTTTCGCGTGTTCGGCAACACCTACTACGTCGGCACCGACGGCCTGTCGGCGCTGCTCGTTACCGGCGACGCGGGCCACATCCTCCTCGATGCCGGCCTCTCGCAGTCGGCGCCGCTCATCGACGCCAACATCCGTAAGCTCGGATTCAAGACGCAGGACGTCAAGCTGATCGTCGTCTCGCACGGCCACTTCGATCACGCCGGCGGCGTGCATGCGCTACAGCGGTTCACCGGCGCGAAGGTCGCGGCGAGCGCGTCCACGGCACTGGCGCTGCAGCGCGGCGAGAACACCATCGACGACCCGCAGTTCGGGTTTGGCAAGGAGTTCAATGGTTTCCCGGCGGTGAAGGATGTTGAGGTGGCCGGAGACCAGCAGAAGCTGTCCGTCGGCACGCTCGCCATCATCGCACACATGATCCCGGGGCACGCACCAGGCAGCACGGCTTACACGTGGCAATCATGTGAGGAAGGCAAGTGCCTGAACATGGCGTACGTTGACAGCCTGACGTCGCCATCCGCGCCTGGTTTCAAGTACGCCACGCGGCTCGAATCCTTCCAGCGCAGCATCGAAAAAGTCGCCGCGCTGCCCTGCGACATCGTCCTGTCGCCGCATCCGCAGTTCACGCAGGTCGACGCGAAGTTGAAGCGGCGTGCCGAGCTCAAGGGGCAGGGCCCGGATCCGTTCATCGATGCCAACGGGTGCCGCGCCTACGCCGCACAAGGGATGAAGGGTCTCAAGGCGCGGATGGCGGAAGAGTCCAAGCCACCTGCGCCATAGCTGCGGTGCGCCGAGGGCCCGTGGCGATTACAATCGATCTGATGAGTCTTTCAAGGACGTGTGCCGTCGTGGCACTGCTGCTCGTGATGGCGGCCTGCGCCGATGCTCCCCTGGCGCTTGCCAATATCCAGACCGGCCGCGCGTTGAATCCGGATCGCAGCATCGCGAGCATCACCACCCTCTTCAAGCCCAACGAAACGGTGTACGTGTCGGTGCAGACCACCGGCGCGGCGCCGGGCCAGATTGGCGTCAAGTGGATGTTCCAGGGTCGCGTGATCGACGAGCCGGTCAAGCAAGTGGACTACGACGGTCCGGCCTCCACCGAGTTCCACCTGCAGAACTCCGGCGGCTTCCCGGAAGGGGATTACAGCGTCGAGGTCCTGATCGACGGCAAGTCCGTCGGCGCCAGAAACTTCAAGGTCTCAGACTAAAGGGTTACAAGGGTTACAGAAGTTACAGAGGTTACAAAGTTCTCCCCGGAGAACCTCTGTAACCCTGTCACCCCTGTCACCTCTGTAACCGTAGTTGTTATTCGTATCTGAGCGCGAGGATCGGATCGATCTTGCTGGCGCGATTCGCCGGAATCAGGCCCGCGGCCGCCGAGACCGCCGCCAGCAGCACCGTCGTGGTCACGGCGATCCACGGATCGTTTGGCTGGATGCCGTACAGCTGCGACGACACGTAGCGGCCGAGGCCGATCGCGGCCGGCACGCCGATGGCGAGACCGATCGTCAACAGCAGGAGCACTTCGCGCATGACGATCCACAGCACACCTGTTCGCTCGGCGCCGAGGGCGAGGCGGATGCCGAGTTCCTTGCGGCGGCGCGCGACGATGAATGCCATCACGCCGTAGAGGCCGATCGACGCCAGCAGGGTGGCGAGCAGCCCGAAGCCTGCGGACAGCAGCGCGATCAGGCGATCGGTGAGCAGCGTTTCATCGAGCTGGCCTTGCAGCGTCTTCACGTCGTAGACCGGCATCGCCGCGTCGAGCCGCTTGACTTCAGAGCGGATCAGGTTGAACGCGCCGGTGGAGGCCTGCGTGGTGCGCACGTAGAACGTCGCGCTGTTGCGACCCCAGTTGGGCCAGAACACCTGGCGGCGCACGCCTTCGCGCGGTCCTTCGTAGAGTGAATCCTCGACCACGCCGATGATCTCGACGTTGAACTTGGTTTCGGGCCCCATGCCGCGGCCGAGCCGCTTGCCGATCGCGCTCGTGTCCTTGAAGAAGTGCTCGGCGAACTTGCGGTTCACGATCACCAGGTTGTTGTCCTTCTTCACGTCGGCGGCGTTGAAGTCGCGGCCCTCGATGAAGCGGATGCCCATGGTCTGAAAGTAGCCCGGCGACAGCGCATTCATGAACGCCTGCATGTCTTCGCCGTCCTTGTTGTCGTAGCCTTCCACCGACGTCGTACTGTCCCACTCGTCGCCGGCCAGGATGCCTACCGACGCGAGCGCTGCGGACTTCACGCCCGCGGAGCTGTTCAGCCGCTCGAGCAGCTCGGTGTAGAAGTTCACGGTCTGCTGCTCTTCATAACCACTCAGCGCCGGCGACAGGCGGAACGTGATCAGGTTGTCCATCGCGATGCCGGTGTCGGTGGTCTGCAGGTTCTGCAGGCTGCGAACGAACAAACCGGCGCCGAACAGCAGCAGGAAACTCAACGCCACCTGCGCCGCGACGAGGCCCTTGCGCAGGAACAGCGAGCCGCCGCTGCCGGCCACCGCGCCGCCGGTGTCCTTGAGCGTCGCCCACTGATCGGGCTTACTGGCACGCAGGGCGGGCAGCAACCCGAACACGATTCCCGTCACCAGCGTCAGCACGAACGTGAAGCTCAGGATGCGCAGATCGGGCGTCGGTTGAATCAGCAGCGGCTGCTGCTGCGGGATGAGCGCAATCAGTCCACGCGTCAGCGCCACCGCGAGGGCGATGCCCACGGCGCCGCCAATCAACGACAGCAGCACGCTTTCGGTGAGCAGTTGCCGCACGAGTTGTCCGCGCGTCGCCCCCAGAGAGAGCCTCACCGCAATTTCACGCTGGCGCATGAACCCGCGCGCGATCAGCAGGTTGGCCACGTTGGCGCAGGCAATCAACAGGACGAGGCCCACCATGGCCATCAACACGACGAGCGCCGTCGAGAAGTCGTTCCTGAGCGGCGAGTAGCCGATGTCGGCCTTCTCGATGTGCAACTGGCCCTTCATGAACTGTTCGCGATGGTAGGCCTGCATGTATTTCGCGCCGGGAAGCGTGAGTTCATGCTGGCGAATCTGCAGGAAGAGCCCCTGCATCGGCGCCCGCGCCGATTCCACCGTGTAACCCGGCTTCAGCCGCGCGAACACCTGCACCCACCGGGTGCGTTCGTCGCTCATCTGTACCCACGCCCACTCGGGCACGATCACGGGCTTCATCTGGATCGGCACGCGCATCTGCGGCGAACGTGCCGGATCGATGCCGGCAAACCCTTCTGCCGACACGCCGACGATGGTCATCGGGTAGTTGTTGACGAGGATCTTCTTGCCGACGGCGCCCTGGTCGCGATTGAAGCGGCGCGTCCAGTAGTCGTAGCTGATCACCACCACCGGGTGGCCCTGGTAGGCCTGGTCGTCTTCCTGGGAATTCAACACGCGGCCCGCGGCAGGGCCGACGCCGAGCATCGTAAAAAAGTTGCCCGACACCATCTCGATGTCGATGCGTTCGGTCTGGTTGTCGATGCTGATAGACGCGTCGGCCAGGCGCCGCGCGAGCACTTCGGAGAACGGCTCGGCGCGTTTCTGGAACTCCTGGTACATGGGATACGAGTTCGACCGCGGGCCCATGTTGCTGCCGCTGTGCGGACCGGTCTGGTAGAGCATCACCAGCTCCTCTGGGTTCTTCACCGGGAGCTTCCTGAGCAGGATCTGATCGATGAGCGTGAAGATCGCGGTATTGGCCCCGATGCCCAACGACAGCGACAGGATCGCCACGATGGAGAACAGAGGGCTCCGAAAGAGTCCTCGGATGGCGAGTTTCAGGTCATTGGTCGGTAACGTCATACAGGGGGGTTAGACGGGCCGCGCATGCAGGCCGTTGTGTCCCAGGGCCACAGAAAGCACAGAAACGTGGGGTCTCGGGGCCGCAAGAAGGCAGAGAAACGCGTTTTTTCTTCGTGAGGCCGCCAACCGTGAACCGCCGCCGCCCGTCGAACGTATCAACGAAAACGGAGGCTTCATGTCGTTTCTGAACCGGCTTTTAGGCAAGAGCGAACCCCCCAAGCAGCGTGTGCAGGTCTGTGTCGAGTGTGGGATGCCTGTGGCGGAACACAAGCAATGGTGTTCGATCCTCGCCGGTCAGAAAGAGATGCAACTGAAGGCCGGCGAAAAGAAAACGGCATGATTATCGCAAGAGCACTGGAGCCTAGAGGGCCCTGTGCCACCGCAACCAGATCAAGTCGACCTCCCCGATCGAGTTGATACCGATCCGCTGCTTGCGTTCGACGCCGAACTCGCGACGTCGGAATGCCAGGAGCAGCCCGTCGAGAGTTCCGTAGAACCGGCGCCGAATGCACCGACCGAGGCGGCATCGCCACCTCCTGACGAGGTGTCGCACCTGGCGCAGCGCATCGACCACGCGGAGCAATCGCTCGATCGTGCGCTCGCTGAGGTCGGCTCGCTCAAGTCCGAGTTGGCGACATTAGTCACCTCAATCGATGACATCGAGAAACGGCAGAGCCGGGCCCGCCAGCTGGAGGCGGAGCAGTCGCTCGATCGCGCACTCACCGAGATTGCTTCGCTCAAGTCCGAAGCCAAGCAATCGCTCGCTCGCGCGCTCGCCGAGATTGCCTCGCTCAAGTCAGGTCTGGCGACAGTAGTTACAGCCATCGACGACGTAAAGAAACGGCAGAGCCGGCGGCCGGAGGTTGCCGTCGTAGCGCCTCCGATCGTGGCGCGGTCCCCAAGCCCGCGCACGATCGCCGCGGTCGCCATCCTGTTCGTCGTGCTCGGCGCGACGTTCTGGAGCCTCTCCTCCTTGATCACAGACGACGGGGACGAACCGCCGGCAGTAGAAGTGGGGAGTGGCGAACTGGGAGCTGGCAGTGGTGGGTTGGGAATGGAGAGTCGGTTGGGACCGGGAACTTCTCAATCAACTCCCCAATCCCCACTCACCACCCCCACTCCGATCCTGGCGGCGGCCAAAGTCGATTCGTCGTCACCGCCACCCGAGCGCTCCGCGCCGGCGCGTTCTACGGCATCTGCCGTGCGTTATGTCGGGACGCTGTCGATTGATGCCTCACCGGGCGGCGAGGTCTTCATCAACCGCAAGCCGGTTGGACGAACGCCGCTGCGCCTCGAGCGGCTGCGCGCCGGCTCGCCCCTGGTGTGGATTGAACGTGACGGCTATCGACGGTGGACGCGAGTGGTCACGGTGGCCGCGAATCGTATCTCGCGCGTCGCCGCGGCTCTCGACCCACTCGATCCGTAGGGGCCTTCACTCCGCGGCCCACCGCTGCGCGCGAACTTCACACGTTTGCGATCGAGATGATGGAGCAACATCACTCAGGACCGCGGAATGAAGTAAGCTGCCTGTTCGATATATGAACACCGCCCAGCTTTCCGTGGCAGAACTCAATGCAACGCTTTTCGGATCGTCAACGACCCGCACGGTTCCCACCAACACGATCATCGGCACGATGCTCGACGTCGGCACGGGTATCAGCGACCTGATCTTCTCTCCGGGCCGGCCTCCGCAGGTGGAGCGCTACGGCGAATTGGCGGAGGTGAAGATCGACGGGTTGCCGGCACTGCGCCCCGAAGATACCGCGGCCATCGCCCAGGACCTGATCAGGGACAACGAGACGGTGCTGCGCACGTTGAAAGACAGCGGCTCCACCGACCTGTCGTACATGCTGGCAGAGCGGTGCCGCTTCCGCGTGAACGTGTTCCGGCAGCGCGGCACCTTCGCCATCGTGATGCGCGTGATCGCATCGCGCATCCCGTCGATCCAGGAGCTCGGCCTGCCGCCCGCGGTCGGCGACTGCGCGACGCTCAAGAACGGCATCGTGCTGGTCACCGGCCCGACCGGATCGGGCAAGTCGTCCACGCTGGCCGCGATCATCGACCTGATCAACTCGACCCGCGCCGAGCACATCCTCACCATCGAGGATCCGATCGAGTTCCTGCACCCGCACAAGACGGGCACCGTCCACCAGCGCGAGTTGCACGCCGACACGCCGACCTTCGCGCTGGCGCTGAGAGCGGCGCTGCGCCAGGCCCCCAAGACGATTCTCGTCGGCGAAATGCGCGATCGCGAAACGATCGAGATCGCGCTCACCGCCGCCGAAACGGGCCACCTGGTGTTCTCGACGCTCCACACCATCGACGCCTCCAAAACCGTCGAGCGCATCGTCGGCACGTTCGAGGTGTCGGACCAGCAGGCCGTGCGCGGCCGCCTGGCGGCATCGTTCCGCTATTTCATCTCGCAGCGCCTGATTCCGAGGAAGGAAGGCGGGCGCATGGCGATCATCGAGATGCTGAAGTCGACGATGCGCACGCGGGAGTACATCGAGAACGGCGAGAAGGAAGGCAAGTCGCTGCTCGACGCGATGCGCGACGGCAGCCTCGACGGCATGCAGTACTTCGACGGCGAGCTGGAGAAACTGGTCCGCGCCGGCACGATCTCGATGAGCACCGCGCTGCTGTACGCGACCAACTCCGGCAATCTCAAAGTCGCCCTCGCCGACGTGCCCGACGAAGACTCTCTGATCGTTCGATAAAGAGCTGGCCAAGCGCCCACCGGTTACAGGGTTACAAGGTGCCACGGTTCTCCGAGTGGTTCGGAACCAGTCAAAGAACCCTGTAACCCTGTAACCGTGTAACCCTTGTACCCTTATTCCGAGCGTAGCGCCTGCATAACGTCTGTCCGTGAGGCCCGGGCGGCGGGCAACAATGACGCGGCGATGGCGGCGAAGATCAACACGGCCGCCGCACCGACGAGCGGCCCTGCGCCGGGCACTTCGATGTTGCCGAAGAAGCCGCCGGCAAATCGCAGCAACGCGAATCCACCGATCACGCCGGCGACGATCCCCGCCGTGGCGATGACCGCGCCTTCGCTGAGAATGCGCGTCAGCAGGTTCGACGGCGTCGAGCCGATCGCGAGCCGCACGCCGAACTCGCGCATGCGCGCGCTGACCGAGAACGCCAGCACGCCGGCCACGCCGACGATGGCAATCAGCAGCGCGACGATCGCGAAGCCGCCGAACACCATCGTGTTCAGCCGGTTCGGTGCGAGCACTTCGGCGCGCACGTCTTCCAGCGTCGCCGCCTGCTCAACCGGCTGGTCGGCCGAGATGCTGCGGATGATCTTCGTGATCGGCGTCACCAGCGTGTAGGGATCGATTGCGGCGTGCACGAACAGCCGCTGTCCGCCGAATTCCTGCTCCATCGGGTGATACACCGTCAGCTTCGGACCGGGCACGATGTTCTCGTCGTCGACGTCAGCGACGATGCCGACAATGCGTCGGCCTGCGGTGGAGATGCCGATGAACTTCATCACCGGGTCGGTCCACATCATCTTGCGATTCACCGCGTCCTGGTTGTTGAACATCCGCCTGGCGACGCTTTCGCTGATGATCACAACCTTCTCCGAATCAGTGCGATCATCAGCGTTGAAATCGCGGCCGGCGATGATCGGTACGCCGAGCGACTTGAAGAACCCTGGCGAGATGGTGCGGAAGCTGGCGCGCGGATCGTCCTCGCCGTCGGCCTTGGCGTAGCCCTCGACGGAAAACTGGGCGTCGAAGAACTGGCCGGCCTCGCGCCACGGCACGATCGTGCCGACCGCCACCTGCTCCACGCCCGGCAGCTCGCTGATCTGCCGCAGGGCTTCGCGATAGAGCGGCAGCGTCTGCTCGGGCGGACGCTCGAAGTTCAGCGGCACGTGCACGGCCAGCACGTTGCGCATGTTGACGCCGGTGTTCTGCGACTGCAGCGCGATGAGCGTCGCCAGCAGCGCGCCCGCGCCGGCGAGCAGCAGGAACGACGCGGCGATTTGCGTGACCGCGAACAGCCGCAGGCGCTGGTTGGTGCCCGAGGTGATGCGCACGCTGCCGTTCGACAACCCGAAGCCGTTCGTCGCGTCGGTGGAGGGCAGGCGCGGAACGAATGCCAGGAGAATGGCCGACGCGATGGCCAGCGACACGCCAACCCACAGCAGCGTGGCATCAACCGTCAAGTCGAGCGCGCGCACCGAAAATCGCGACGCGTAGCGCGCCAGCACCGCGACCATGGGCCGCGCGATCAGGACACCCAGCAAGGCACCGGCGCCGCACAACACCAGGCTTTCGGCCAGCAGCGTCCGACGGAGCGCGCCGGTCGTGGCGCCGAGGGCGGCCCGAATCGCCAGCTCGCCTTCACGCCGCACCGACCGCGCGAGGATCAGGTTGGCGACGTTCGAACACGCGATGATGAAGATCAATCCCGACGCCGCCAGCAGCACCAGCAGCACCGTGCGCGCCGGCGACGTGATCTGATCGCGCAGCTGCACCGCGGTGATCCGGAAGTCGTCCTTCACCGGGTAGGCTTCCTTGTGTTCGGTGACGATGGCGCCGTGCGTGGCCTGCAGCTCCGCGCGCGCCTGCACGAGGTCAGCGCCCGGAGCGAGGCGCCCGAACAGTTCCGTCATGCGGTGCACCCGGCCGTCCTGCATCGTTGCCGACATGTGGTGCGAACTCGTCACCACGTTGGCCATCAACTCGGTTTCGGCGGGGTAGGGCACCGACGGTTCGAGCACGCCGATGATCGTCGAGGCCCGATCGCCCAGCTTGATCTGCTTGCCGAGCACGTGCTCGTCGCTGTTGAGCGACGTGCTCCAGAAACGGTGCGTCAGCACGGTTACGCTGGGTTTGTCTGCCCCATCGTCGGTGGCGTCGATCAGCCGGCCGCGGATGGGCTGCAGGCCCATCACGTGGAAGAACGAGCCGCCCACCACGCCGGCCCGCACCACGCGCGGCTCACCGAGGCCGACGAGCGTGAAGGGGACGGTTGAGAAGTCACCGAACTCGGAGATGGTCTTCACCCGCGACTTGAAGTCGTTGATCTCCGGCACCGACCAGTTCGCGTTCTCCGAGCCGCGCCCCAAGGCGGTCTGCCGGATGTAGATCAGCCGCTCCTCGTCGTCGTTGACCAGCGGCTTCAGCAACACGCCGCGGACGACGCTGAAGATGGCCGCGTTGGCGCCGATGCCGAGCGCCAGCGTCACGATCACCGTGATCGAGAGGCCGCGGGCCGAGAGGAGCGAGCGAAGCGCGTAGCGGAAGTCGGTCAGCATGCCCATGACAGATCCATTCAACGTGAGAGGAGTAATTCTTTGGCGGGCGGAACGCCGGCCGCAAGGCTGAAAAACTTGACCAGTTCGGGGGCCAGGACCGCGTCCTTCACCATGTGGGTCTGTCCCGGAACCGTGCGGTGCTGCGCGTTCGGCAACACGGCGGCCAGCTCGCGCATGCCGTTCTGCATGTAGGCCGGGCTCTTGCCGCCGGCCATCACCAGCGCGGGCATCGTCGCCCGGGACCACCGGTCCCGCGGCAGCGGACGCCCTTGCTGGTACGGCCCAACGATGGTGAGGTCGTTGGCGAGAGTGTGCGCGATGCCCTTCAGCTTCTTCCAGAACGGCATCAACGACATGGCCATCACCGCGATCGACGGCACGCCGACCAGGCGCATGAATTTCTTCACCGCGTCGCCACGACGGCCGGCGGCGACCAGGGCGCGCGTGTCAGGAATGAAGTCGTCAGGCAGCGGCGGATGCGTGTGGTCGACGATGAACGGAGCTTCGTAGATGGCGAACCTCGTGATGCCGCGCAGCTGGGCCGCCGCTTCGAGCGTCAGGGCACCGCCGGATGAAACGCCGAGCACGAAGGCCGAGCCGCCTGCCTTCTGGATGATCGCGTCGAGGTCCTCGATCTCGCACGCGACGGCATAGTCGGGATGGTCGCCGCTGTCGCCACGGCCGCGGCGGTCGTAATGGAACACTGTGAAATGTGCCGCGAGGCGCTTGGCCATCGCCGGCATCGGCCCAAACTTCCGCGAGCACATCGCACCGTCGACGAGAATCAGGGCTGGACCGGTGCCGACGCGGTCAAACGCGATTGGCGTGCCGTCCCTCGAGATGACCTTCTCCACTGCTTGCCTCCTTACCATCACGTCGAACGGGACGGCCCCGGATCGACAAGGAGCTAACTTACTGCAAACAGGCCGCTTAGGTTCAGGAGCTGGCGCCGTCGCCGAACAGCTCGTCGTGCGCGCGGGCGCGCTCGCGATCAACCTGTTCGGCAGTCGCGCCCAGCCGCGTCAGCATCTCTTCGACGAACGCCAGCGCCACTTCGCCTTCGCCGGTGAACACCGTGTCGGCGCCGGCGCGCTTGATGCCGGGCAGGTCGCGCAAGTACGACGCTCGCGCGAGGACACGGATGTCTGGGTTCAGTTCCCGCGCGGCGCGAATCACTTCCTCGCTGTTGGCCATGCCGGCGGAGGTGAGGATCAGGTTGCCGGCGGTCTCGGTGCCCGCCTCGGCAAGCGTTTCCGGGCGCGTCGCATCACCGTAGACCACATCGGCGCCGAGCTCGCGGAGCTCGCGCACGGTCTCGATGTTGAACTCGATCACCGTCGGCTCGATCCCGTTCTCCTTCAGCATGCGCGCCACGGTACGTCCGGTGGGACCGTACCCGATCAGCACCGCCCGGTGCGCGCGGCTGTCGCTGCGGCGTACCGCCTGGGCCGCACCCGTATCGATCGACGGCAATCGATCGAGCCAGCGGCCAAGCGCCGGCTTGCGCCCGACCCACTGCGTGATCGGATCGATGGTGCGGTAGAGCAGCGGGTTGAGGACGATCGAGACGATCGACGTCGCGATGATGGTGTTGGAGGCTTCATCCGGGAACAACCCCATCTCGCTGCCGAGTCGCGACAGGATGAACGAGAACTCGCCGATCTGCGCGAGGGCAATCGCCACCGTGAGGCTGGCCTTCAACGGCTGCCGTACCGCCAGCATGAACAGGAACGTTGCGAGCGGACTGACGAGAAGCACGATCCCCAGCGTCGCGGCGAAGAGCCACGGCGCGTCCAGTAACGACGCCGGGTCGAGCAGCATGCCGACCGACACGAAGAACAGCACGGCGAAGGCGTCGCGCATCGGCAGCGCTTCCGACGCAGCGCGCAGGCTGTAGTCGGAGCGGCCCACCACCATGCCGGCGAGAAACGCCCCGAGCGCCATCGACACACCGAAGATCTGCGCCGACCCGACGGCAATCCCGAGCGCGATCACCAGTACTGTGAGCGTGAACAGCTCGCGCGATCGCGTCGCGGCGACCCGGTCGAGCAGACGCGGAATGACCTTCGCGCCCACGAACGCGGTAAAGGCGATGAGTGCGGTCACTTTCAGCGCCGTGAGACCGAGCGCCACCCACAACGACTGACCCGACTCCTCGTTCCCGAAGAGCGGGGGCAGCAGCACGATCGCGAGCACCGTGAAGATGTCCTCGACCACCAGCCATCCGACTGAGATATGACCGGGCGGCGTGTGTAGCGCGTTGTAATCCGACAGCACGCGTACCACCACGACCGTGCTGGCCACGGCGAGCGCGATGCCGAACACGATGCTGCCGCCGAGCCCCCAGCCCATGGTGCTGGCCAGGAAGGCGCCGGCCATTGTCGACACGGCGCACTGCACGATGGCGCCCGGCACGGCGACGCCGCGCACGGCGAGCAGTTCGTGCACGTGGAACTGCAGGCCGACGCCGAACATCAGCAGGATCACGCCAATCTCGGCC
The DNA here is from genome assembly GCA_032155105.1 of Acidobacteriota bacterium. Lineage (GTDB taxonomy): Bacteria > Acidobacteriota > Vicinamibacteria > Vicinamibacterales > UBA2999 > 12-FULL-67-14b. Next base: position 8,021 of record JALDXK010000010.1, on the reverse strand, counting down.
AGTTGCTCGGCGATGCCCCCGTCGATCGCGATTCCGGGCGTATTCGGGCCAACGAGCGTGCCGGCCACCAGGTAGCCGACGATGGGTGAGAGACCGATGCGCTGCGTGAAGTAACCGAACAGAAGGGCCGTGCCGAGCCCGGCGGTAAGCGTCAGGATCAGGTCGTAACCGTGCATCTCCCGTCAGTCTGACAGATCTATGATGTGCGCATGAGAATCCTTCTCGCGCTCGCACTGACGCTCGCGTTCTTCGGCGGCTCCAGCGCGCAAGAACAGCCGTTCCGCTTCACCGGCGCGGCCTGCGTGACGCCGCCGCCGCTGCATTGTCCCGACGCGGACTGCCCATCCGATCGCGTGATCAATCAAGGACCCGTCGTCGAGATGAAGACGCGGCGCACGTACTTCCTCGATTACCCGTGCGACCTGAAGCCCGGCGAGAAGGTGACGTTCATCCTGAGCCTCCACGGCGGCGGCTCGTACGGGAACTGGCAGCGGCACTACTTCCCGATCATGGATCTGAAGGACAAGCATCGGCTCGTCATCGCCACGCCGAATGCGCCGACCCGCGCGTGGTCGGCCGCAGACGACGAGTACCTGCAGAACATCGTCGAGGTCGTGATCGATCAACTGGGACGCGAGCGCATCGCCTCGTTCTGGCTGGCGGGACATTCGCAGGGCGGCATGACGTCGAACCGGCTGCTGCGCACCGACTTCTTCACGAACAAGGTCGATGGCTGGCTCAGTCTTTCCGGCGGGCGGCTCGGCGGACAACCGGGCCGCGTCTCGTTCGGCAACGTCGCGCCAACGACCACTCCAGCCACCGGCGGTGGCACACCCGCCATCAGCGCACAAGCAGCGGCGCTGACCGAGTTACCCACTGCGGATTTTTCATTCATCTACGCAACGGGTGAGCGTGAGATCGATGCGAAGGGCGTGCCTCCAGCGTCGGCATGGGCGACGAAGTATGGCTGCGGCGCGCGCGGTGCCGCGAAGGAGATCGCCGACACCAAGGGCGGCTACATCTACGACCGCAGCCGCCAGAATCCGCCCAACCCGGCGTGGGGATTGCTGCCCGGGCCCGGTACCGCGCAGGTGATGGCCTACGGCGGCTGCAGGGACGGCCGTGTAGTGGCCGACGTGGTGCGGCTCGCAAAGGGACACACCGAGGGTCTCGAGCCGAACATCACCGAGGAGATCGTCACGCTGATGTTGTCGGCGAAGGGCGGCAAGTTGTCCGCACAAAGCTCTTCAAGCCCCAGGTCCCAAGCCCCAAGCCCCGCGCAGGGCCGCGCCCTCGTGATCGAGGATTACTACCGCATCAAGAGCGTCGGCGATCCGCAGATGTCCCCGGACGGCAAGTGGGTCGCCTACACCGTGTCTTCGCGCATCGAGGACGACAACACCAATGCGATCGAGACCTACGTGGTGGCCAGCGAGGGCCCGGCCTCGCCGCGGCGCATCACGCACGACGGCCGCAACGTGGCATCGCCGCGATGGACCGACGACACCCTGCTCGAATACACGTTGAACGCGGGCGTCGACAGCGCGGTGTTCGTCGGTGGAGATCGACCAGTACGCCAGGAGCCGGCGCCGCGATTCAAGGTAGCGATCGACACGGCAGATGCGAAACCGGCGGCGTCGGCCACTCCCTCGGGCGCGCTGAGCGCTGACGGGAAGTTACGCGTGCTCGCCAAGGAGTTGCCGCGTTCACCGGCGCCGGAGATCTCGGGCACGGAATTCGAGAAGCGCCATGCGGCGCGCTTCCGCGGGCGCAGCTTCGACTGGATGCGCTTCCAGCAGGACGGCCAGGACTACCCGACGCCCGATCCGCGCCTGCGGCCCGCGGCCGAGATTACCGTCACCGCCGCCGACGGCAGCGGCGGGCGCGCGCTGACGACGCTCGGCATGCGGCCGGCGAACGTGGCGTGGCATCCGAACGGATCGACGATCGCGTTCACCGCCGATGAGAACTGGCGTACCGAGCAGACGTTCGAAAACCCTGACATCTACACGGTGTCGACCGAGGGCTCGGTGTCGCGGCTCACCAACGACGGCTACATGTGGAGCGGGCTGGCCTATTCACCTGACGGGCAGTTCCTGCTTGCCGAGCGCACGTTCGGCACCAGCATGATCATCGATCAGAAGCTGTCGCACGGCGGATCGGACGACTTGATCCTGTGGCCCGTGGGCGTGGGCGCCTTGCCGAAGGCGGCCGGCGCGGCGATCAACCTGACCGACAAGTGGGATCTCGAGCCCAACGGTGCGCGTTGGTCGGCAGACAACCGCCATGTGTACTTCACCGCGGAGAAGGGCGGCACGACGCACGTGTTCCGCGTGGCCGCGCGTGCCGGCGCGCCGGTGGAGCAGGTCACGACCGGCGACCGGCGCGTCGGCAACGTCACCTTCGACAAGGCGATGACGCGCATCGCCTACACGGTGGGCACCTACGACACGCCATCGGATGTGTGGACCGCGCGCATCGACGGGTCCGGTGAGCGTCGTCTTTCGGACGTGCACGCCGACATCCGTTCGGAGATCGGCATCACGAAAACCGAACGCATTTCCTGGAAGAGCGCCGACGGCACGGTGATCGAAGGCTTCCTGACGTTGCCCTACGGATACAGCAAGGCGAATGGCCCGTACCCGCTGGTCGTGTTCAATCACGGCGGCCCGCACTCAGCGGTCGGCTACGGCTTCAACTTCAAGCAGCAGTACTTCGCCGCGAACGGCTACTTCGTGCTCGACACGAACTTCCGCAGCTCGACGGGCTACGGCGATGCGTTCAAGTGGGCGACCTGGGGTGCGTGGGGCACCAAGGACGGACAGGATGTGATCGCCGGCGTGGACTACGCGATCGTGAACTATCCGATCGATCGCACGAAGGTGGCGACCATGGGCCACTCCTACGGCGGCTTCATGACCAACTGGCTGATCACGCAGTATCCCGATCGCTTCGTCGCCGCGGCATCCGGCGCCGGCATCTCGAACTGGTTCAGCGACTACGGCACCGCGGACATTTACCGCACCAAGGAAACGGAATTCTTCGGCACACCGTGGCAGGAGGAAGGTATCAAGCGGATGGTCGCGCAGTCGCCGCTGATGCAGGCCGGCCGCGTGCGCACGCCGACGCTGTTCGTGCAGGGCGAGATGGACCAGCGCGTGCCGTACGAGGAGTCCGAGCAGATGTACTTCGCGCTGCGGCGGCAAGGCGTGCCGGCAAAAATGATCGCCTACCAGGGCCAGCCGCACGGCATCAGCGGCCACTGGAACAACGTCCACCGCATGCTCAACGAGCTCAAGTGGATCGACGGCTACGTCAAGACGCGTCGCGAGGCTACGTCCGCAGTGAGGCAATAATTCTGTCGATCTGGCGAAGATGCAGCAGATCGTGACCGGCGTATAAGCCGCAGAGATATCCGACGCTCTCTTCGCCACGCTCGGAGTGCACGCCCACGCGTGTGAGATCGTCGGGCGTGGCCCGATCGATCAACGCCAGGTTGCCGCGCCGCAACACGCGCAGCGTCTCGAGCGCGTGCGCGGGATCGGCATCCGCATAGTGCAGCCGGTCCGCCCACAGATCCTGGTCGTATCCGGTGATCGGCGGGCGATCCTGGGCAAGGATCAGCCGCACGCGCCATCCCCATACCAGGTCCGAATCGGCAAGGTGCTGCAGCACCTGTGCGATCGACCACTTGCCGGGCGCCTCAGGCTGGCGCAGCTCGGCCGGCGAGAGGCCGTCGATGGCCTGGGCGGCCGCAGCCGGCGTCTCCCGAAGCACGGTCATCGGCTCACGCCCGCCCACCAGCTCGAGCACGGCTTGGGCATACTTCGCCCGTTCCTGAGCAGGATCACTAGATCGGTTACTGAACACAGACATATCCCGATCCTAGATCCACAGTCGGTCAGCCACTAGGTACAGACCTAACCATTTTCTTCCCGTAGCGTCTAAGGGGAGATATGCCACGCGCGTTGCTATTCCAGGATCTCGCGCAGGACCTGCGCATCGCGGTGCGCAGCCTGTTGCGCGCGCCGGTGCTCACCCTGACCATCATCCTAAGCGTCGGCCTCGGCCTCGGTGCGACGGGGGCAATCTTCAGCGCGGTGAGTGCGGCGCTCTTGCGGCCGCTGCCGTACGAGTCATCAGAAAATCTCGTTCGCCTCTACACCGATACGCCGCCGTTCAAGTTCCGCTTCTCGGCGGTGGACTACCTGGCGTTTACCGAACAGCAGCGGCGATTCGAGCGGCACGCGACCTATACGGATCGTGCGGTCAGCTTCATCAACGGCAACACGGCTGAACTTCTGCGTACCCGCGCGGTGTCGTACGGCTTCTTTTCGGTGCTCGGCATCCAGCCGATGATCGGCCGGGACTTTACGGAGGCGGACGGCACGCCCGGCAGTCCGCAGGTGGCCCTTGCCGGCTACACGTTCTGGCAGGAGCGGCTCGGCGGACGTGCCGACGCGGTGGGCAAACCGGTTCGCCTCGATGGCGCGGATTACCTGCTGATCGGCGTCATGGCGCCGGCGACGGGTCCGCTCGATCGGCGATTCGATCTGTTTCTCATTCAGCAGTTCACCCCGCCGCGGCGAAAGGGGCCCTTCTTCTACTCGGTGATCGCGCGACTGCCTCCCGGCGCCGACCGCGGGCTAGCGACAAGCGAGCTCCATGCGATGAACCGCGCGTTGTTTCCCATCTGGAAATCGTCGTACCAGGACGACAAGTCCACGTGGAACATGGAGGATCTCAAGACCAACCTGGTCGGCAACGTCGGTACGCTCGCCGGCCTCGCGTTGGCCGCGGTGGGTCTCGTGTGGTTGATCGCGTGCGCGAACGCGTCGAATCTTCTGATCGCGCGAGTGACCAGCCGCCGGCAGGAACTTGCGGTGCGGACCGCACTTGGCGCCACACGCGGGCGCGTGTGGCGTTACCTGCTTGCCGAAAGCGTCGTGCTCGCGATCGGCGCTGTCGCCCTCGGCATCGGCGTGGCATGGGCCGGCATGCAAGTGCTGCAGACGCAGGGCGCCGCGTACTTTCCGCGCACGCAGGAGATCCGTTTCGATGCGCCGATGCTGTGGGTGATGGCGGGGCTCGCGATCTCGAGCGCGCTGATCTTCGGCCTCGTGCCCGCGCTCCACGCCACTGATGGACCGGGCGACGCGTCGCTGCGGTCCGGGCGCACCGTGGTGGGTGGCACCAGCGCACGCCGACTGCGCCGAACACTCGTCGCCGCGCAGTTTGCAATCGCGACGCCGCTCGTGATCGTCGCCGCTTTGCTCCTCACGAGTCTCGATCGGTTGCGGCAGGTCGATCTCGGCTTCGATGCAGCGCAGGTGCTGACGGGATCGATCAGGTTGCCCGGCGCGTTGTACAGCGACAACGCGCGCGTCAACCTGTTCTGGGAGCAGCTACAGCGCAGGGTAGAGGCATTGCCCGGCGTGGCCGCGGTGGCGTTTTCGGATGGCATTCCGCCAAGCACCGCCGGCCAGCACAACAACTTCGATCTCGAGCAGGACCCTACGGGGCCGGGTGAGTCCCAGCCGGTCACACCTTGGGTCGCGGTGACACCTGAGTACGTGCGCACGTTGGGTCTGGATCTCCTCGAAGGCCGCCTGCTCGACGAGCGCGATCCGGAGCGCAACGAGGCGGCAGAGGCGCTGCTATCGGTGATGGTCGATCGCGCGTGGGCGCAACGTTTCTTCCCAGGCGAAAGCGCTGTCGGCAAGCGGCTCCGCGAAGGCGGTTGCACCACGTGTCCGTGGACCACGGTGGTCGGCGTGGTGAGCGACGTGAAGTACGACGGCATCTCTCAACCGAACGGCGGCACCGTGTATATACCGCTGGTCGCATCGCCCGCGCGATTCCTCGTGGTCAGGGCACAGGGCGATCCGCTCACCATCGCGCCGGCATTGCAGCAGGCGGTGCGCGAACTCGAGCCGGCCGCGCCGCTGTCGAACGTCGCCACGATGCCCGCGCTGGTCGATCAATCGCTGGCGCGTCCGCAGTCGCTGTCGTTGCTCGTCACCAGCTTTGCGGTGGTCGCATTGCTGCTGTCGGTGATCGGCATCTACGGCGTGATGGGCTATTACGTGCAGCAGCACCTGAAAGAGATCAGCATCCGCATGGCCCTCGGCGGCAGTCAGTCCGACGTGGCGCGGCTGGTGCTGGGCCAGGGCCTCACAGTGGTCGGCATCGGCATCGCGGTGGGCATCGCGGTCGCGCTCGGCACGACGCGGCTGATGTCAAGCCTGCTGTTCAATGTCGCTGCAGCGGATCCATCCGCGTACGCGGCGGCGGCGTTCCTGTTATTTGGAGTAGCCGTACTCGCCTGCGCGATCCCGGCGTTTCGCGCGATGAGATTGCAGCCGGCTGCCGTCTTGAGAAACGAGTGAGCGCGCGAGGTTCCAAGAGTCCCAAGATCCCTCATTCGTCGCTGTCGCGCGCCAGCAGCGTTGCTTCGAGTGCCGGCAATGCCGCGACGTCTTTGGGACGGTTGGTCGCGCGCTTGCTGACGATGATGCGTTCGAGAGGCAGGGCCTTGAGCGGCACGGCGTCCACCACGTAGTCGACCGCGCGCGCATATTCCTCCGCGAAGGCGTCGAGGCCGTGCGCCGTCAATACGACGTCAATCCGCGCCAGGCCATCGCCGCCGAAAGCGGGCGGCTGCATCCCAAAACCGTTGATCCAGAATCCGCCCGCATCGATCGCTGCCTGGCGAATGGCGTCGTCGTCGATGCGTTCGAACCAGAGGTCGAGGTCCTGCGTCGCCACCGGAGCGCCCTCGAGTAAGGCTGCCCCCAGGCCGACGACCAGGAAGCGCACGCCGCGCGCCCGGAGCGCGAGGAGAAGCGCCCGCTCAGCGGGCGCGAGCGCGAAGTCGTCCACGGGTCAGTCCAGCCGCGAGCCGCGCCGAGACAGGCAAGGCCAGGCATCGCAACGCGTGATACAGATCGGACACGTCACAGTGGGGATGCCGGTCGGCCAGCATGCGCGCGCGCTGCCAACGCATTTCGGACGCCCGCGCCCACTCCTGCTGCTCCAGCGTCAGCTCCGCTGGTGGCGTCGCAAGACGAGTCGACTGTAGTTGGGCCACACGTCAATTGTAACTCCCTGCTCGCTGACCTAGACGCGTGCCGCCCGTTCCTTTTCCACGAGCACCCGCCGGAGAATCTTGCCCGACGGCGACTTGGGAATGGCGTCGACGAACGCGACGTGACGCACGCGCTTGTAGTGCGCCACCTTCGGCAACAGGTAGGCGATCACTTCCTCCGCGGTGAGCGGTTCCCGCTTCACGATGATCGCCTTGGGCACCTCGCCGCAGTCTTCGTCCGCGACCGGGATCACTGCCACGTCGGCAATCTGCGGATGCTTGAGCAACAGCGACTCGAGTTCGGCCGGCGCGACCTGGAAGCCCTTCACCTTGATCAGCTCTTTCAGCCGATCGACCACGGTGAGATAGCCGTCGGCGTCGACGATGCCGATGTCGCCGGTGTGCAGCCAGCCGCCGCTATCCACGGTCTTCGCTGTCGCCTCGGGGTTGTTCAAATAGCCCTTCATGACATTCGGGCCACGCACCCAGACTTCGCCGGGTTGCCCGGTTGGCACATCACTACCGGACGCGGGATCGACGATCCGCATTTCGATGCTTGGCATCAGTAATCCAACGGTGCCGGCGCGTTCGGTGCCGGCCACGGTGTAGTGCGTTGCGGGACTCGCCTCGGTCATGCCGTAGCCCTGGCGGATCTTCACGTTCAGCCGCTTCTCGACCGCTTCTGTCAGCTCGACGCCAAGAGGCGCGGCGCCGGAGAACAGGAACTTCAAGTGTGGAAACTTGTAGTTGTCCACCGCGGGGTGCTTGCCCAGGCCCACCACCACCGGCGGCACGATGTGCGCGCTGGTGATCGGCCAGTCCTGCAGCACTTTCAGGAACGGCTCGAACTCGAACCGTGGCATCGTCACGATGATCGCCCCGCGCATCAGGCCGTGCATCATGATGATCACCATGCCGTAGATGTGGAAGAACG
>JALDXK010000009.1:0-25709 GCA_032155105.1 Acidobacteriota bacterium | reverse complement strand
TCGCGCTCCATCAATCAAGCCCGCTGTGGACCTCGGCCCGGCAGGAACGCTCGCTCTACCGCGCGCGCCTGGCCGCCGAAGCGCGGCTGGCCGCGAAGGGATGGCACGAGGCGTCGATCGTCTCGCTGTCGACGCGGACGCTCGTTTACAAGGCGCTGGTGGCGCCGGCGGATCTCGATCGTTTCTATCCCGACCTCGCCGATCCCCGTTACGAGACCACGTTCACGGTGTTCCACCAGCGGTTCAGCACCAATACGTTCCCGCAGTGGGCGCTGGCGCAGCCGTTCCGATCGCTGGCGCACAACGGCGAGATCAACACCGTCCTCGGCAACCGGCTGCACGCGCGGGCGCGGCAGGCCGCGGGCGTGTCGATTGGTGCGGCGCCCGCCGAGGGCACCTTCGTCCGTCTCACCGGCAGCGATTCGCAGAGCCTCGACGACATGATCGAGCACCTGCGCCAGGGTGGACTCAGCCTGGCGCACGCGTTTGCCCGGCTGCTGCCGCGTGCCTGGGAGCACGATCCCGCCCTCTCGCCGCGCGAGCGCGCGTTCGAGGCCTATCAATCCACGGCGTGCGAGCCCTGGGAAGGCCCCGCGGCCATTGCGTTCGCAGACGGCCGCCAGGCGGGCGCGGTCCTCGATCGCAACGGGTTCCGCCCGGCGCGCGTGATTACCTCGAAGGACGGCCTGGTCTGCGTTGGGTCGGAAAGCGGCATCTTCGACATCCCGGAAAGCCACGTCGAGCAGCGCACCCGGCTCGGGCCCGGCGAAATGCTCATCGTCGATCTCGAGAGCGGGCGTCTGATATCTAACAACGGCCTTCGTCGGGCCCTCGCGGCTGAAAAGCCCTACCGCGAATGGGTGCACTTGGCCGTCAGCGAGCTCGACGCCCGCGAGGACACGGAGGCGATTCCGGCTACGGAGGACACGGAGACTGCGGCGACGCTGTTCCATCAGCGCGCGTTCGGCTACACCTCCGAAGAGATCGAGTTGATCGTCCGGCCGATGGTCGAAGACGGCAAGGAGGCCATCGGCTCGATGGGCGACGATACGCCGCTGGCGGTGTTGAGCTCGCGGCGACGGCTGCTGCCAGATTTCTTCCGCCAGCGATTCGCCCAGGTCACCAACCCGCCGATCGATCCGCTGCGCGAGCACTCGGTGATGTCGCTGCGCGCGCTGTTCGGCCGTCGCGGCCGACTGCTCGACGAGAGCGCGCTCGAGGCGCGCATGGTGGCCGTGGACTCGCCGATCCTCACGCCCGGCCAGCTCCAGGCCCTGCATGCTCAACCAGAACGCCCCGCGCTGATCCTGTCCATGACCTGCGACGTGTCGCCCTTCGCGTTTCGCTCAGCACTCGAGCAGATCGTCCGCGACGCGATCGCGGCGGTGCGCGACGGTGTGGTGATCCTGATCCTCTCCGATCGCGAGGTCGACAAGGACCGGGCGCCGCTGCCCGCGCTGCTCGTCGCCAGCATGGTGTCGCAGGCGCTCGCACGCGAAGGCCTGGCCGCGCGCGCGGGCCTCGTGATCGACACCGGCGAGGTGCGCGATGCGCATCAGGCCGCGGCGCTGCTGGCATTTGGGGCTTCGGCGATCTGCCCGTGGCTGGCCTACACCACCGCTGAGCGCGTGGCAGTGAAGGCCGGCCTCGAGGTGCGCGACGCCGTCCGCCAGTATCGCGCGGCACTGCAACAGGGCGTGCTCAAGGCAATGTCGAAGATGGGCGTGTGCACGGTGGCCGCCTACCAGGGCAGCCACTTGATGGAAATCGTCGGGCTGCATCGATCGTTCGTTGACGATTGCTTCGCCGACACACCGGCAATCACCGGCGCGGTGACGCTCGAGGAAATCGCCACCGAGAGCATGCGGTGGCATCGCGAGGCGGCGGGCGCGACCAGCGATCTGTTGCCACACCCCGGCTTTCACGGTTTCCGCCGCGAGGGCGATTACCACTCGTGGAACCCGGTGATGGTGAAGCAGTTCCACCAGGCCGTCGAACAGCAGCAGCCCGATGCCTACGCGAAGTTCGCGACGCTCGTCCACGATCGGCCGGCGGTGACGATTCGCGACCTGCTGGATTTCGTGCCACACACCCCAATCGCGATCGACGACGTGGAACCGGTCGAGCGGATCTGGACCCGCTTCTTCGCGTCGGCGATGTCGGTCGGCGCCCTCGGTCCAGAGGCGCATCGCACGCTTGCCGAGGGGATGAACCGCATCGGCGCGAGAAGCAACAGCGGCGAGGGCGGCGAGGATCCGGAACGCTACGCGCGTCCCACCGACGGCGAGTGGGGCAACAGCTCGACCAAACAGGTCGCCTCGGCGCGCTTTGGCGTGACGCCGTCTTACTTGCTGTCGGGCACCGAGCTGCAGATCAAGATGGCGCAGGGCTCCAAGCCCGGCGAGGGCGGGCAGATTCCAGCGATCAAGGTCGTCGATCACATCGCCAAGCTGCGGCGGGCGCAACCGAACACGCCACTCATCTCGCCGCCGCCGCATCACGACATCTACAGCATCGAGGATCTCGCCCAGTTGATCTACGACCTGCGCGCACTGCATCCCGCCGCGCGCATGAACGTGAAGCTCGTCGCCACGTCGGGCATCGGCATCATCGCCGCCGGCGTGGTCAAGGCCGGCGCTGATGCGATCCAGATCAGCGGTCACGACGGTGGCACCGGCGCCTCGCCTCGCGGCTCGATCAAGCATGCGGGCCTGCCGTGGGAAGCGGGCGTGCTCGATGCCCATCGGGTGTTGACGGCCCGCGGCAGCCGTGATCACGTGGTGCTGCAGACCGACGGCGGGCTGAAGACCGGCCGCGACGTGGCGATGGCCGCGGCGCTCGGCGCACAGGAATACGGCTTCGGCACCGCGGCGCTCGTCGCGATTGGCTGCGTGATGGCGCGGCAGTGTCACCTCAACAGCTGCCCCGCCGGCATCGCCACCCAGAAGCCGGAGTTGCGCGCGAAGTACGAAGGCACGCCCGACCAGGTCGTCGCCTATTTCCGGATGGTCGCCGAGGACGTGCGAGCCATCCTCGCGCAGCTGGGGTTGCGTTCGCTTGACGAGTTGATCGGGCGCACGGATCTCTTGCGTCCTCGCGACACTGCGGCAGCGACGAGACTCGATCTCGATACTTTCGTTCGCCGGGATCCGGAATCCGGGAGTCGGGAACCGGCAGAACTTTCGTCCGGCTCCCCGCTCCCCGCTCCCCGCTCCCGGCCGGAGACGCTGAACGCCCGACTGCTTGCGCGAGCGCGGGATCACTTCGCGAGCGGTGTCGTCATCCGTGAAGTGGTGCGAAACACCGATCGCGCCGTCGGGGCGAGCCTTTCGGGTGCCATCGCGCGCGAGTTCGGCGACGCGGGCCTGCCAGGGTCGACCATTCGCATCGAGCTCACCGGCAGCGCGGGCCAGTCGCTGGGCGCCTTCGGCTTGCCCGGGCTCGAGATCGCGGTCGTCGGCGACGCCAACGACGGCGTCGCGAAGGGACTGCACGGCGGCACGGTGTCGATCGCGCCGCCGCCCGGCTCTCAGCTGGCCGACCAGGTGCTGATCGGCAACGCCGCGCTCTATGGCGCCACCGGCGGCCGCCTGTTCGTGGCCGGCCGCGCCGGCGAGCGGTTCGCGGTGCGTAACAGCGGCGCCACGGCGGTGGTCGAAGGCGTCGGCCATCACGGCTGCGAATACATGACCAACGGCACGGTGGTGGTGCTGGGCGCAACCGGCCTCAACTTCGCGGCCGGTATGACTGGAGGCGTGGTCTACGCCTACGACCCCGATCGCGCGCTCGAATCGCGGCTCAATGCCGAGCTCGTCGCCATTGGCGGGCTGTCCGACGCAGATGAGTCGCTCGTGCTGCAACTGCTGATCGATCATCGCACCGACACCGACAGCGCGCTCGCCAAGCGACTGCTCGCTGGCTGGCCGGAGTCATTGCTGTCCTTCTGCCGTGTCTCCCCGGTGGCGGCAAGCGCCACGTTACCAGCGCGAGCGGTGGCGCTCGCCGCCCGCATGCGTGCGTGAAGAACACATGATGAACACAGCCGACGTGGCGTGGATGTTGATGGCGTCGAGCATGGTGCTCTTCATGACACCGGGCCTCGCGTTCTTCTATGGCGGCATGGTGTCGGCCAAGAACGTCATCTCCACCATGCTCCAGTGCTTCATCGCCCTCGGCGTGGTCAGCGTCCTGTGGATCGTCGTCGGGTTCAGCCTCGCGTTTGGCGACAGCATAGGCGGGCTGGTCGGCAACCCGCTGACCTTCTTCATGTTCCGGGACGTGTCGGAAGCCACCGACCCGCGCCTCTCGCCGACCATTCCGCTGCTGCTGTTTGCGCTGTTCCAGTTGAAGTTCGCGATCATCACGCCGGCGTTGATTACCGGCGCCTTCGCCGAGCGGGTGCGGTTCGCGGCGTACCTCCTATTCGTGACGCTGTTCACACTGCTCATCTACGCGCCGCTCGCGCACTGGACGTGGCATCCGGAGGGCTTCCTGCGCCAGTGGGGCGTGCTCGATTTCGCCGGCGGCACCGTGGTGCACATGTCGGCGGGCCTTGCGGCCCTGGCCGGCGCCCACGTGCTCGGACGCCGGCACAGCCACATTGCCGGCGCGACGCACGTGCCGGCGCACATTCCATTCATCATTCTCGGCACCGGCATGCTCTGGTTCGGCTGGTTCGGCTTCAACGCCGGCTCGGCGCTCGCCGCCAATGCCACCGCGGTGCTCGCCTTCGCCACCACGAACACCGCCTCGGCGGCGGCGATGATGGCGTGGATCGGCTTCGAAGCGATGCGCGGCCTCAAGCCGTCGGCGATGGGCGCGTGCATCGGCGCGGTGGTGGGCCTGGTGGCGATTACGCCCGCCGCCGGTTTCGTGTCGGTGCCGGCCAGCATCGCCATCGGCGTACTTGCCGCAGCGGCCAGCAACGTCGCGCTGCACTGGAAATCGAAGTCGACGATCGACGACACGCTCGACGTGTTCCCGTGTCACGGTGTCGGCGGCATGGCCGGCATGGTCCTCACCGCGGTCTTTGCCAACGACGGCGGCCTCATCACCAGCGGTAACCCCACGCTGCTCGTCACCCACCTCGCGGCGCTGGTGCTCGTGAGCGCGTTCACCTTCGGCGGCTCGTGGCTGATTTACAAGGTCGTCGACCTGGTGACGCCGCTGCGCGTGGACGAACGCAACGAACAGCTCGGCCTCGACCTCTCCCAGCACGGCGAGAACTACGGGTTCTTCGACGCTGCTTTGTAAAGGGGTCTGGCACCTTTACATGCGTTTTTGATGACGTTTCTGCCAAGTCGCCTGGGCGCTTTTTGCGTACTCCGTCAATCTAGGCCTCGAATGCGCGATCGCTGGCCGGCATCCAACCGAAACCAATTGTTAAGGGGCCAGACCCCTTTACAATTGCCGCATGAGCGCGCAAGCCAACTTCTTCGACCAGGTCACGCAATACTTCACTGAAGCGGCGAAGTTCACGGACTACCCCAAGGGACTGCTGGAGCAGATTCGCGTCTGCAACAGCGTCTACCGTTTCGATTTCCCGCTGCGGCGCAACAACGGCGAGATCGAAGTGATCCATGCGTGGCGGGTCGAGCACAGCCATCACAAGATGCCGGTCAAGGGCGGCATCCGCTATAGCCCCGGCGTCTACGAAGAAGAGGTGATGGCGCTCGCGGCGCTGATGACCTACAAGTGCGCCATCGTCGACGTCCCCTTCGGCGGCGCCAAGGGCGGCATCAAGATCGAGCCCAAGGACTACGGCCTCGACGAACTGGAGCGCATCACCCGGCGCTACGCGGCTGAGCTCACCAAGAAAGGCTTTCTCGGCCCCGGCGTGGACGTCCCGGCCCCGGATTATGGAACCGGCGAACGCGAGATGGCGTGGATCGCGGATACCTACGCCACGCTCAATCCCGGCCACCTCGATGCGCTCGGCTGCGTGACCGGCAAGCCGGTGACGCAAGGCGGTGTGCGCGGTCGCAAGGAAGCCACCGGCCGCGGGTTGTTCTTCGCGCTTCGCGAGGCCTGCCAGGAACCTGGCGAAATGAAACGCCTCGGGCTGTCAACGGGACTCGACGGCAAGCGCGTCATCGTCCAGGGGCTCGGCAACGTCGGCTATCACGCGGCGAAGTTCTGCCGCGAAGGCGGCGCCATCATCACGGTGATCGCGGAACGCGAGGGCGCAATCACGAGCTCGAAAGGCCTCAACGAGGACGAGGTCTTCCATCACCGCAAGGCGACCGGCTCGCTCCTGAACTTCCCCGGCGCGACCAACATCGCCGACACCAACGCGGCGCTCGAGATGGAATGCGACGTGCTGTTGCCGGCCGCGCTCGAGGGCGTGTTCACCGCCGAGAACGCGGCGCGCATCAAGACCAAGATCATCCTCGAAGGCGCCAATGGTCCGACCACACCGGAGGCGGACCCGATTTTCAGGGACAAAGGGATCCTCGTGATCCCCGACATTTACTGCAACGCCGGCGGCGTCACGGTGTCGTATTTCGAATGGCTGAAGAACCTGTCACACGTGCGCTTCGGCCGCATGCAGAAACGGCACGAGCAGGCCAGCGAGCTGAGCATGCTCAAGGCGATCGAGCAGGCGACGGGCACGAAGTTCACCGATACCCAACGCGCCTCGATGGCGAAGGGTCCCGATGAACAGGACCTGGTGAACTCAGGACTCGAAGAAACGATGATCGCCGCGTTTCACGAGTTGCTGCACATCCGCAACACCACGAAGGGCGTGCCCGACCTGCGCATTGCGGCGTTCATCAATGCGATTCACAAGGTCGCGCGCAGCTACGCGGAACTGGGCATCTTCCCGTAGCCGTCCGCGTCAGTCGTCGGATTTCTTGGGCCGCATGTTGTTGGCCAGGATCCGCTTGCGAAGCCGGATGCTCTTCGGCGTCACCTCGACCAGCTCATCGTCGTTGATGAACTCGATGGCCTGCTCGAGACCCATGATGTGCGGCGGCACCAGCCTGATGGCTTCGTCCGCGCTCGACGCACGCATGTTGGTCTGCTTCTTTTCCTTCGTCACGTTGACGTCGAGATCGTTGTTGCGCGAGTTCTCGCCGATCATCATGCCCTCGTACACCGTCGTGCCGGGCTCGATGAAAATGACGCCGCGCTCCTGGAGATTGGCGAGCGCGTAGGCCGTGGCCACACCCGTGCGGTCGGCGACGAGGGCGCCGGTTTCGCGCGACGGGATCGGCCCATGCCAGGGCTCCCACCCGGCGAACAGGTGGTTCATGATGCCGGTGCCCTTGGTCTCGGTGAGAAACTGCGAGCGGAAGCCGATCAGGCCGCGCGCGGGGATGCGGAATTCCATGCGCACCCGGCCGCTGCCGTGATTGACGAGATTGGTCATGGTGCCGCGGCGCGTGCCGCACCCGGCAATCACCACGCCCTGGAAGTCCTCGGCCACGTCGATGACGAGATCCTCGACCGGCTCACTGCGAATGCCGTTGATCTCCTTGACGACGATCTCGGGACGCGAAACCTGGAGCTCATAGCCCTCGCGGCGCATCATCTCGATCAGGATCGCGAGCTGCAACTCACCGCGCCCGAGCACCTTGAACTGTTCGGGCGTGTCGGTGGGTTCCACCTGCAGCGACACGTTGCCCAGCAGCTCCTTCTCGAGCCGCTCCTTGAGGTGGCGCGACGTCACGTACTGGCCGTCCTTGCCGGCCACCGGAGAGTTGTTGATGCCGAAGATCATCGACACTGTCGGCTCATCGATCGCGATCGGCGGGATTCGCACCGGCGTTTCCGGATCGGCAATGGTCTCGCCGATGGTGATGTCCTCGATGCCGGCGAGGCAGACGATGTCGCCGGCGGCGGCCTCCTGGGTCTCGACGCGCTTCAGGCCCTCGAACGTGAACAGCTTGGTGACGCGCGTCGGCTCGATGCTGCCGTCGAGCTTGCACACGACAATCGGATCGTTCAGGCGGACGCGACCGTTGAAGATGCGACCGATGGCAATGCGCCCGAGGTAATCGTTGGCGTCGAGGTTGGCGACCAGCATCTGCAGCGGCGCGCTGGCGTCGCCGCGCGGCGGCGGCACATGGCTGAGGATGGCCTCGAACAGCGGCCGCAGGTCCTCACCGGGAATATCGAGATCGGTGCTGGCGGTGCCGGCCCGGCCGCTCGTGTAGAGCACGGGGAACTCGATCTGCTCCTCGGTGGCGTCGAGATCGATGAACAGATCGAAGACCTCGTTCAGCACTTCCTTGGCGCGCGCGTCGGCGCGATCGATCTTGTTGATCACGACGATCGGCGGCAGGCGGCGCTCGAAGGCCTTGCGCAACACGAAGCGCGTTTGCGGCAGCGGCCCCTCGGCGGCATCGACCAGCAGCACCACGCCATCGGCCATCGACAGCACGCGCTCCACCTCGCCGCCGAAATCGGCGTGGCCGGGTGTGTCCATGATGTTGATCAGCGTCTCGCCGTAGTGAACGGCGGTGTTCTTGGCCAGGATGGTGATGCCCCGCTCGCGTTCGAGCTCGTTGCTGTCCATGGCGCGTTCTTCGACGCGCTCGTTGGCGCGGAGCACGCCGCCCTGGCGGAACATGGCGTCGACGAGGGTCGTCTTCCCGTGGTCGACGTGGGCAATGATGGCAACGTTGCGGCGCAGCGCGTTGGCTACAGGCGCGGTCTTCTGCGATAAAGGCATCCTCCCAGTATAAGTTAGAATGGCCGTATGCCCTTGTTCGAATACCAATGTCGCGCGTGCGACCACCAATTCGAGCTACTGGTGCGCGAATCGACGAAGCTCGAGTGCCCGAAATGCGCCGGCACCGGGCTCGACAAGAAATTGTCGGTATTTGCGGTGAGCGCGCCTGCCGCGGCGGGCCCACGCAACGTGGGTCCGGCGCCCTGCGGCTCGTGCGGCGACCCTCGCGGCGCCGGCAGCTGCCGCGTCAACTGAGGTCATCCCATGCGGACCGCCGGCTTGGCCCTGGCTCCGGTCGTCTTGTTCTCCCTGATCGGCATTCGCCCACCGCTCGAAGCCGCGCAAGCGACGGCAGCCCTGACGGTGCGTCCCCTCGACACGCCCGCTGCGGTCGGCTCCGCACAGCCGCAGTTGTCGGTGTCGCCGCGCGGCGTGCTGGTGAGCTGGATCGAACGGAGCGGCGACCTCGCCACGCTGAAATTCGCTGAACGCACGGCCTCGGGATGGACGGCCGCGCGCACGGTCGCCTCCGGACGCGACTGGTTCGTCAACTGGGCCGACGTGCCGTCGGTGTTGCGCCTTCCGTCTGGAGCGCTCGTCGCACACTCGCTGCAAAAGAGCGGGCCATCCACTTACGCCTACGACGTGCGCCTGTCGCATTCCATCGACGATGGGAAGACGTGGTCGGCGTCGTACACGCCGCATCACGATGGCACGCAGACCGAGCACGGATTCGCGTCGCTCTTTCCGATGGGGGATGGGTTCGGGCTCGTGTTTCTGGATGGCCGCAACATGAAATCTGGCGAAGGTCATGCCGAGCACGGCGGCACCGGCGCCATGAGCGTGCGCTTCGCGCAGTTCGACCCTTCGACTGAACTCAGGGCAGGCAAGGCGTTCAAGCAAATCGCCGAGACCGAGGTGGATGGCCGCGTCTGCGAGTGCTGCCCCACGGCGGCGGCGGTCACATCAGAGGGCGTGATCACCGCATATCGCGACCGCAGCGATCAGGAGGTCCGCGACAACTACGTCGCGCGGTTCGTGAACGGCACGTGGCTGACGCCGCGGCCGGTGTTCAATGACAACTGGAAGATCGCGGCGTGCCCGGTAAATGGGCCCGCGTTGGCCGCCATAGGCAAGAACGTCGCGATGACGTGGTTCACCGTGAAGCAGGAGCAGGGCCAGGCGTATCTCGCGTTCTCGCAGGATGCGGGCGCCACCTTCGCCGCGCCGATTCGCGTCGACGATGGCGGCTCCCTCGGCCGCGTGGATGTGGAGTTGCTCTCCGATGGCGCCGCGCTGGCGACGTGGATCGAATTCGCGGATCAGAGAGCGCAATTCCGCGCCCGCCGGATCGACCGAGCCGGGACGCGATCGGCGCCGGTCACGGTGGCCGGTATTGCCGGCAGCCGGGCCAGCGGCTACCCGCGCGCCGCGATCGCCAACGGCGAGGTGGTGTTCGCGTGGACTGAATCCGCGGATGGCGGCGGCCTGCAAGTGCGCACGGCCGCGGCGAAGCTTCCGTAACCTCCTGCATCGATGAAGCGCCTTCTTCGCGTCGCGGCCTGGCTCGCCTTTCTGCTGATACTCGTCGTCGCCGGCGTGATGCTGGTGCTGCAGGGCCGCGGCGTGAGTGCCCGGCCGCAGCCGTCGTGGATCGAATCGCGGGCAGCGCTGTTCATGCGCGGGTGGATGACGCCGTCCACCTACAAGGGATTGCAGAATCCGGTGGCGAACACCGATGAGAACTTCCTCGCCGCGCGCGAGCACTTCGCCGACCATTGCGCCAGCTGTCATGCCAACGACGGCGGCGGCAACACCGAGATGGGCCGCAACCTGTATCCGAAGGCGCCCGACATGCGCCTGCCGCGCACGCAAGGACTGAGCGACGGCGAACTCTTCTACATCATTGAGAACGGCGTGATGCTGACCGGCATGCCCGGCTGGAGCACGGGCACGCCCCAGGGTGAACGATCAAGCTGGCAGCTCGTTCACTTCATCCGCCGATTGCCGTCGCTGACGCCTGCCGATCTCGAAGAGATGGAGCGCCTCAACCCGCGCTCGCGCGCGGAGTTCGAAGAGGAACGCAAGGTCGAAGAATTTCTTGATGGTGGTGATCCTCCGCCCGCCACGCCAGCCGCGGACCCTCACGCCGGCCACGCGCCGCCGAAGAAGAACTAACCCTGTAGCCCTGTAACCCTTGTAACCTTACTTTTTCGCGGAGTCGCGCACGCGCTCTGCTTTCCTCAACCGATCCCCATCGAAGAGCAGGCGGTAGGTATCGGGGAAGGTCAACGAGCGCCAGAACTCGTAGCCGTAGCTGGCATCGAGCGCGTTCATCATCAGCGCCATCAGGTTGCCGTGTGTCGAGATCACGACCGGCTTGTCGGGATGGCGGGTCAGGATGTTCCGCAGCACCGCGACGCCGCGCTCCTGCGCATCGGCGTTGGATTCACCGCCACCCGGGCTGCTGTCGGGCACCTGCCACGCCTCGCGGATCATCAGCTCGAACTCGCTCAGCGGCACGGCCGGCACTTCGCGCTCGCGGAGATTCTCGACCATGATGATCGGCAGGTGCAGTTCCTCGGCCAGCGGCGCGACGGTGTCGACGGCGCGTCGTGACGGGCTCGAATAGATCGCCGCGATCGGCTCGCCGGCAAGGCGCACCGCGATCTGCTGCGCGGCGGCGTTGCCCTGCTTTGACAACGAACGCGCTTCGTCGGGCGTCCACTCGGAGTGGGCATGTCGAATGAGGAATACTCTTGTCACCGAAGAGAGTAGCGTAACACCTATGACCGACACGGCCCAGCACCAGCGCGCGCAGTTCACGGTATTGCGCGCCGTGCCCACACGCTGGATGGACAACGACCATTACGGCCACGTCAACAACGTCGCCTACTATTCCTACTTCGACACCGCGGTGAACGGCTTCCTGATCGAGGCGAGCGGCGCCGACGTCCGCGACCTGCCGGCAATCGGCATCGTCGCGGAATCGAGCTGCCGGTTCCTGGGGGCTGCGAGCTTCCCCGACACCATCCACGCCGGCCTGGCCGTGGAGCGTCTCGGCACGTCGAGCGTCGTCTACCGGATTGCGCTGTTTCGCAACAATGACGATGGTCCGTGCGCGGTAGGCCGGTTCGTGCACGTCTATGTGGACCGTCACACGCGCCGGCCGGTGCAGATTCCGGACGCGATCAGAACCGTGGTCGAGCGACTGAAAAGCGTCTAGAATCCACAGACAGCCCGGAGGAGATCCATGAGAGCCCGTTCCCTGCAGCGCGTCGGTGCCGTCGTCGCGATCGTCGTGGGGTGTGTCGCCCTGCCAGTCGCACAGCAAGCTCCGCCCGCCAAGGGCGCCGCCGCCAAGGCGCCGGCGAAGCCCACCCGATGGGTGGTGCCGCGCACCGCCGACGGCAAGCCTGATCTCCAAGGCAACTGGACCAACGAAACGCAGACGCCGCTCGAGCGCATGGGCGCGCAGGGCGGGACGCTCACCGACGAACAGGCCGCCAAGATCGAGAAGCGCGCGCTGGACGTCGAAGAGTTCCGCGATCGCGCGAGCGATCCCAATCGCGGCGTGCCGCCAAAGGGCGGCGAGTCCGGCCGGCTGGCGCCTCCGGGCGATCGGTCTTTCATCGAACTGATTGCAGAAGCGGCGGGTGGCGGCGTGGGCGGCTACAACGGCTTCTGGCTCGACCCCGGCCTCAACGTGATTCGCATCGACGGCGTCGCGCGCAGCTCGATCATCATCGATCCGCCGAACGGGCGGCTGCCGGCGCTGACCGACGCGGGCAAGAAGCGCCTCGCCGAAATCGCGGCGCGGTCGAAGAAATTCGGTGAGTTCGACCACCCGGAGATGCGGCCACTCGCCGATCGCTGCCTGGTGTCGTTCGGCTCGAACGCCGGGCCGCCGATGCTGCCCAACTACTTCTACAACAACAACTACACCATCGTGCAGTCGAAGGATCACGTGATGATCCTCAGCGAGATGAACCACGATGCGCGCATCATCCGCATCGGCGCGACGACGCACGTGCCGTCGAGCGTGCGGCCGTGGTTTGGCGATTCGATCGGCCGGTGGGAGGGCGACACGCTGGTGGTCGAGACCACCAACATTCACCCGATGCAGCTCGATCAGACGAGCATCCTGTGGGCCTACCGCGGCGCGTCGGAGAATCTCAAGGTCACCGAACGGTTTACGCGCACCGGTCCAGACACCATCCTCTATCGTTTCACGATGGACGACCCGGCCACGTTCACCGCGCCGTTTACCGGTGAGCTGCCGTTCAATCGCCTTGACGAGATGATCTACGAATACGCGTGCCACGAGGGCAACTACGCGATGACCAACATCCTTCAGGGCGAGCGCTCGAAGGAACGTCGCGAGACCGAGCAGAAGAAGCAGCAGTAGCGCGCGGGCGTTGCCGCTATTCCGTGCGGAACGCCACGGCCGGATCGATCTTCGCGGCGCGCCGGGCCGGCACGTAGCTGCCGGCCACGGCCACGCCCGCCAGCAGCGCGGCGCCGGCGGCGAAGGTCGGCACGTCGATCGGCTCGATCCCGAACAGCAGGTTGCGCATCACGTCGGCGACGAGCAGCGCGCCGACCACGCCGATACCAATGCCGGCCGCGGCGACCAGCGAGCCGTGGCCGACCACCATCGCCAGGATCTGCCCCGGTGACGCGCCGAGCGCCATGCGGATGCCGAGGTCCCGCTGCCCCTGGTTCACGAGGTACGCCATCACGCCATAGATGCCGACGCTCGCGAGCACCAGCGCCACGCCGGCAAACAACGTCAACAGCAGCATCGCGAAACGCCGTTGCGCCAGCGATTCATCCACGCGGCTGTCCATGGTCTTGACGTTATAGATCGGCAGATCGGGATCGATGCCGCGGATTGCGGCGGTGGCAGACGCGGTCAACGCCTCCGGCGCCGCCGATCTGACCACCACGTTCATCGACCGCGATCCGGTCTGGACCTGCGAGTGGTACATCGCCATCCTCGAATCGCGCTCGTCGAGGGTGTATTGCTTGATGCGTCCCACCACGCCGACCACGGTGAGCCACGGCGCGGTGGCGTCGGTGTCCATGCCGCCGCGGCGCAACCGCTTGCCGATCGGGTCTTCGTTTGGCCACAGGACGCCCGCCATGTGATCGTCGATCACCACGACCCGCGGCGTGTCGCGCGTGTCCTCGGCGGTGAAGAGCCGCCCGCTCAGCAACGGGATCTGCATCGCCGCAAAGTAGTTGCCGCCCACGGTCCGCTGATCGACGTTGACGAACGACTCGCCGGACGGCAGGGCGCGGCCTTCGAGGACGATCGGTCCCCATGCGAACATCTGGCTGAGCGGCAGCATCGACACTCCGCCGACGGCCGTGACGCCCGGCAGCGCAGAGAGCCGCGACCACAGGTCGCGATAGGTCTCGATCACACGCGGCGCGTCAGGGTAGCGGCGACCCGTGAGGGCCACTTCCATCGTCAGGACGTTGCCGGCCGTGAATCCAGGCGACACGCTTTGCAGGTGGAGAAAGCTGCGAATCAACAGGCCGGCGCCGATCAACAGGATCACCGACAACGCGAGCTCCGCGGCTACGAGCATGCGGCGCACGTTGGTGCCGCGGCCCCACAACACGCCGTCGCCGGAGCCGCGGTATCCGGATCGTCCGAGATCGTGACTGAGGCCGCGCCCGCTCGCGCGCAGCGCCGGAATGGCGCCAAACAGCAGGCCGGCGACGAGCGACAGCACCCCGGTGAAGATCAGCATCGGCGCATCGAAGCCGACCTCCGCGAGCCGCGGCACGCTCCTCGTCCCGAAGGCGCGGATGAGTTGCAGCAAGGCGGCCGACAGCGCGAGGCCCGCCAGGCCACCGAGCACCGCCAGCACCAGGCTCTCGGTGAGGAACTGCCGCACCAAGCGGCCCCGACCCGCGCCGAGCGCCGCGCGCACCGCCGTTTCCTGCTGACGCGCCAGCGCGCGCGACAGCAGGAGGTTGGCCACGTTGGCGCATGCGATCAGCAGCACGAACATCACCGCGCCGGCGAGCACGAGCAACGATCGGCGCACCTCACCCACCACTTGCTCCTGGAGGGGCACGATGTCGAAGGTCAACCCACCGTGTGGCGGATAGATGTTGGGGTGCTCGTCGCGAAGCCGGGCCGTGATGGCGTCCATCTCGGCCTGCGCGCGATCGACGACCATACCCGGCTTCAGCTTGCCGATGATGTTGTAATCCTCGCCATTGCGGACGCGTGCCGCATCGGCACCGAGCGGCAACGGCAGCACGATCTCCGAGTGCTCCGCACCACCGAGGGTCGGCAGTACTTCCCTCGGCAGATCGAATGAGGCCGGCAGCACGCCGATCACTTCGTAGGGCTGGCCGTTGAGCGTCAGCGATCGGCCGACGATGGCCGGATTGCCGCCGTAGCGTCGCTGCCAGGTGCCGTGACTGATCAGCGCCCGCCCGCCGCGCCCCGGCCGATCATCGTCTGCGGTAAACAGTTCGCCGAGCGCCGCCCGCACGCCCAGCATCGGCAGGAGGTTCGACGACACTCGCAGGGCACCGACGCGCTCGGGCTCGCCGTCGCCGGTGAGGTTCCACACCGCGCCGATGGCGATCGCCACCTCTTCGAATCCGGTGTGGCCGTTCTTGATGTCGTAGTACTGGCCGGTCGAGAACCAATCTTCGGCAATGCCGATGCCCGGCGCGCGGTTCCACAGAATGACCAGGCGCTCGGCATCCTGGTACGGCAGCGGCCGCAGCAGCAGGGCGCTGACCACGCTGAAGATCGCTGTGTTGGCGCCGATGCCGATCGCAAGCGATAACAGCGCCGTAATCGTGAACCCTGGCGTGCGCGCAAACCCGCGCAGCGCGTATCGCAGATCGTCGAGCACCGCGCGCATCATCGTTTTATCCCCGTGGGCGAGGACCGCCGCCGAGGAACGCGGCGTTGTAATCGGCAATAGCGGCGTTGACCACTTTGAACGCGTGATCGTGGCCGTAGACCTTGCCGATGCGCGCCACCGGCCGCTGGCCGGGCACCAGCTTGTAGGTCAGGAAGTAGTGCTGCAGGCGCTCGATCAACACCGGCGGCACGTCGCTCAGGTCGGCGGCCGTGCCCCACATGTTGTCGTTCTCGAGGACCGCGATGATCTTGTCGTCGGCCTCGCCGCGATCGATCATCTGCAGCCCGCCAATCACGCGGCAGCGGACGATGATCTCGTTGCGGGTGATGGCGCGCTCGCTGAGGACGCACACGTCGAGCGGGTCGCCATCGCCGCGTTTCGAACCAGGCGCCAGCTTGCGGACCCGTTCATCACAGTAGGTGCGCGGGATGAACCCGTACAACGCCGGATGCTGCGCCGAGAACCGCTGCGGCCGATCCACGTGCAGGTAGCCCGAGACCTTGTCGACCTCGTACTTCATCAGGTCGAAGGGCGTGATCTCGATGAACGCATTCAGGTGCGCGGGCGGCTCCGGACCGACTTCGAGTCCATGCCACGGATGCGGACGGAATTGAAACACCGGGGTCGAGCGTGGATTGGTCGGCTTGGGCACGTCAAAAGGCTATACTGAAATCGATGTTGCGGCGCCTGCTCATCGTGCTTGCGGTCGCGGCGGTGGCCACCGCGGCCCCCGTGCGCGCCTGGTGCGAGGCCAGTTGCCTCGAACCCGCAACGGCCAGCGCGCCGCACTGCCCCAGCCACGAGTCGACCGGAGAGACCACAACCATTTCGGCGAGCACCTTCGAGGCGTGTCCCGTCCTCGAGTCGGCGCGGCCGCCGGTGTCGGCCCGGCTCGACGTGCAGGCGATTGCGATCGGCACGTATGCGCCTTCGCTGAAGACCGCCGCTCGGATCACCACGTCGTCGCTCCGCCCGCACAGCGCCGGCACCATTTTCAAGCGCAGCACCCCACTCCGCATCTGATTCCTCTCATCGGGTGAATTGGGCGGGTCTGACGACCCTCCCCTACGAGAGGGATCTATGCATCGCGTATCACGTCGTACGTTCGTAAAGGGCCTCGCCGCCGGCGGCGCCGTCGCGGCCTTCGGAGGCATTCCACCGCTGGCATCGGCGCAACCGGGCCAGTTGCGCCCGCAGGACCGGCTGCGCGGCACCTCGTTCGATCTCTCGATCGGCGAAACGTGGATGAACTTCACCGGCTCGCCGAAGGTCGCGCAGACGATCAACGGCTCGATTCCGGGGCCACTCCTGCGCTGGCGCGAGGGCGACACGGTGACCCTTCGCGTTCACAACACGCTGGACGAAGACACCTCGATTCACTGGCACGGCATCATCCTGCCCGCCAACATGGACGGCGTCCCCGGGCTCAGCTTTCACGGCATCGGCCCTCGCGATACTTACAACTACACCTTCCAGGTCAAGCAGGCCGGCACCTACTGGTATCACAGCCACTCCGGCTTCCAGGAGCAGCGCGGCGTGTACGGACCGCTGGTGATCGATCCTCGCGGGCCGGATCCGATCGCCTCCGATCGCGAGCACGTGATCCTGCTCTCGGACTGGACCGACGAATCGCCGGAACGAGTGTTCGCGAAGCTCAAAAAGCAGTCGGATTACTACAACTTCCACAAGCGCACGCTCGGCGACTTCTTCAAGGACGTGCGCGCGCGCGGCTTCTCGCAGACCGCCGGCGACCGCTTCGCGTGGGGCGCAATGCGCATGAACCCCACCGACATTGCCGACGTCGGCGGCGCCACGTATACCCACCTGATGAACGGCGTGGCGCCGAACGGCAATTGGACCGGTCTCTTCACGCCCGGCGAGAAGGTGCGGCTGCGGTTCATCAACGGCTCGGCGATGACCTATTTCGACGTGCGCATTCCGGGACTCACGCTGACCGTGGTGGCCGCCGACGGCCTGCCCGTGCATCCGGTCACCGTCGACGAGTTGCGTATCGCCACCGCCGAAACGTTCGACGTGATCGTCGAGCCGAGCGGACAGGACGCCTTCACGATCTTCGCGCAGGGCATGGATCGCAGCGCCTACGCGGCCGGCACGCTCGCCGTCCGTGCTGGACTCAAGGCGCCAGTGCCGGCGATGGACCCGCGGCCGATCCTGACCATGGCCGACATGGGTCACGACATGTCGGCGCACGCCGGCCATCAGATGCCGGCGCTGCCACACCCGCCGGCCGAGGACGAAAGCGAACTCGTCGACATGCAGACGATGATGCCGGAGTCGAGGTTGAGCGACCCTGGCATCGGCCTCCGCGACAACGGCCGCCGCGTCCTGACCTATTCGGACCTGCGCAGCACGTTTAGTGACCCGGATGGCCGCGAACCTGGCCGCACCATCGAGCTGCACCTCACCGGCCACATGGAGAAGTTCGCGTGGTCGTTCGACGGCGTGAAGTTCTCGGACGCGGAGCCGTTGCGCTTCACGTACGGAGAACGCCTCCGCATCGTCCTCATCAACGACACGATGATGACGCATCCGATTCACCTGCACGGCATGTGGAGCGATCTCGAAAATGATGCGGGCGAGTTTGCGGTGCGGAAGCACACCATCGACATGCCGCCGGGCGCCAGGCGCGCGTATCGCGTGCGCGCCGATGCCCTCGGCCGCTGGGCGTATCACTGTCACCTGCTGTTCCACATGGAGGCGGGCATGTTCCGCGAAGTGCGGGTGGACGAGTGAGCCGCGTCCTGTTGCTCGCCTCGTTCCTGGTTTTGCTTCCAGTCTTGGGATTGGCGCAGGCGCCGGCGCCAGTGCCGCCGGTGACCGAGGAGGATCGACGCGCGGCCTTTCCCGAGGTGCATGGGCACACGGTCCACGACGGCGCGTTCAATTATCTGGTGCTGTTCGATCAGTTCGAATGGCAGTTCATCCACGGCGTACACGGCCTCCGCTGGGACACGCGCTCGTGGTTCGGCGGCGATCGGCACCGATTATGGGTCCGGTCAGAAGGCGAAGCCCTCGACGGCGTCGTCGAGGTCGCCGAGACACAGGTGCTCTTTGGACGGGCGTTTTCGCCCTGGTTCGACGTGGTCGCGGGCGCCGGCTTCGACGTGCGGCCGGGGCCCGCGCACATGTGGTTCGCGGCGGGCATCCAGGGACTGGCACCGCAGTGGCTCGACTTCCAGGCGACCGGTTTCGTCGGCCCATCGGGCCACACCGCGGCACGGTTCGAGGTGGAGACCGATCTGCTGCTGACCAATCGCCTGATGCTGCAGCCGCTCGTGGAACTCAGCATCGTCGGGAAGGCCGATCCGGAGCGCGGCATCGATACCGGGCTGAGCACGGGCGAAGTCGGGTTCCGATTCCGCTACGAAATTAGGCGTGAGATTGCTCCGTACCTTGGCGTGGTGTGGCACCGCAAGCTCTTCGGCACCGGCGACCTCGCCGAGGAACAAGGCGAAGACGTCGGCGGCTGGCACATCGTCGCCGGCCTGCGGATGTGGTTCTAGCGGCCCAGATTGCATAATAGGGGTAGGGGGTATATCCTATTTACGATGTCAGATGTCAGATTGCAGATTAATTTGCCGATTTAACTGATAACTGATTGCTGATTGCCTGATTGCTGATTGCTGATTGCTGCGAGGAGTGCACCATGGCCCAGATCGACAAGACCTTCATTATCGACGGCATGTCCTGCGGCGGTTGCGTCAACAGCCTGACCCGCGTTCTGACAACGGTCCCCGGCATCGAGCCGCTGAAGATCGAGGTCGGCAAGGCGTCGCTGAGGCTCGACAGCGACAAGGCGACCGACGACACCGTGAAAGCCGCGGTGGAACGGGCGGGATTCGAAGTCGCCGGCGAGGCGTGACATGACGCCGATGGATTGGGGCATCGCGGTCATCGCCGCGCTGCTCATCATCCTCATCAATTGGTATTTCCTCGGCAGCAAGCGAGCCGCGGTCGCGGAAGCAGCCACGCCGGGCGGCGCCGTGGAGGTCACGGTTCGCGTCGAGGGTGGCTACTCCCCTTCCGTCATCGAAGTGCCCGCCGGCAGCAACGTGCGGATGACGCTCGATCGCCGCGAGGACAACCCGTGTTCGGACGAGCTGGTGATTCCGGACTTCGGCATCAGGCGCGAACTGCCTGCCTTCAGGAAGACGGTGATCGAGTTCATCGCTACTCCCGGCACGCATGAATTCAAGTGCGGCATGGGGATGCTGCACGGCTCGATCGTCGCGAAATAGGCATCGCCCATGGCACCTGCTACCGCCACCGCTCACGATCAGAAGGTCACCCTCCCGGTTGAAGGGATGACGTGCGCCGCGTGCCAGGCTAACGTGCAGCGCGCGATCAGCGCTTCGCCTGGCGTGACCAAGGCCGCCGTCAACCTGATGATGCACGAGGCCACGGTGCACTACGATCCCGCGGCCACCACGCCGGCGCAAATCGTCGACGCCATCAACCAGACCGGCTACGTGTCACGGCTGCCCGATGCCGCATCGGCATCTATCGCAGACGACGAGCGGGAACAGGCGCAGGCGCGCGAGTACGCGGTGCTGCGCACGAAAGCCCTCGTCAGCCTGACGCTGGGTGCCCTGGCGATGATTGTGTCCATGCCGCTGATGGGCGGCGGTACCCACCCCTCGACTTCGCTCGGGGCGAGTGGCGGCCATTCGAGCGATCCCCTGATCGCGTGGACGATGCGTGTGCTCGACCCGCCGGTACGGGCGATCGCGCCCTGGCTGTACGCGATCGAGCCGCGGGTGTTGACGTTCGCGCTGCTCGCGGCAACGCTCGTCGTGATGAGCTGGGCGGGACGCCATTTCTACTTCCGCGCCTGGAAAGGGCTGCGCCATCGCACGGCGGACATGAATACCCTGATCGCGATCGGCACCGGTGCCGCCTTCCTCTACTCCACTATTGCCACGTTCGCACCAGGGCTCTTCGCCGCCGAGGACGCCCGGCTGGATGTCTATTACGAAGCCGTGATCATCATCATCGCCCTGGTGCTGCTGGGCAACGCGATGGAGGCACGGGCGAAAACCACCACGACACGGGCCTTGCGGCAACTGGCGAAACTGCAGCCGTCACGCGCGCGCGTGCGGCGCGACGGGCGTGAAGCCGACCTGCCCATCACCGAGGTGCAACCAGGAGACGTCGTCATCGTCCGCCCGGGCGAGCGGATTCCGGTGGACGGCGTCATCACCGGTGGCGCGAGCGCGGTGGACGAATCGATGCTCACCGGCGAATCGATGCCCGTCGAGAAGCAATCGGGCGACCGCGTCATTGGCGCCACTATCAACACCTCCGGCTCGCTCGAGATCGAAGCGACCAGCATTGGTGCGTCCAGCGTCCTCGCCCGCATCGTGGCGATGATGAAGGACGCCCAGGGATCGCAGGCGCCGATTCAGCGCCTGGCCGACCGCATCTCGGCGGTGTTCGTGCCGGTGGTGCTGTCGATCGCGGTGGCGGCCTTCGCGGTGTGGATGATCGTACCCGCCGATCCGTCGCTCACCCAGGCCATGACCGCCGCCGTGGCGGTGCTGATCATTGCGTGCCCGTGTGCCATGGGGCTCGCTGTGCCGACGGCGGTGATGGTGGCCAGCGGCCGCGGTGCGGCGGCCGGCGTGTTGATCAAGGGCGGCGAACCGCTCGAGCGCCTGTCGGACGTTGATACCGTGGTGTTCGACAAGACGGGGACGTTGACAGTGGGAATGCCACGAGTCATCGACGCGCACATTACTGACGTTGATCGCGTTCGGACTTTCACGCTCATTGCCGCCGCGGAGGCGCGTTCTGAACACCCGTTGGCGAAAGCCTTGCTGCAATACTTCCGAGAACACGGAGGAAGAACGGAGGGCACGGAGGGTGTCAGCCACTTCGTTGCGTCAGCGGGGAGAGGCGTACGTGCGGTCGTCAACGGCAGCAAGGTTCACATCGGCACCATAGCGTTCCTTGACGAACAGGAGATCGACACCTCGGCGATTCGTGACCTCGCCGCATCATGGGCCTCAGACGGACGCACGGTGGTGGTCGCGGCGATAGACACACGCGTGGCCGCCGCGTTCGCCATCTCGGATACCGTCCGACCCGAGGCCGCGCGGGTGATCGCGTCACTGCGGACGCGTGGCCTGCGCACCGTGATGCTGAGCGGCGATCGCAAGGCCACTGCCGACGCGATCGCAAAGCAGGTCGGCATCGACGAGGTGATTGCCGAAGTGCTGCCCGACGGCAAGGTCCTGTCGATCCGCTCGCTGCAGCAGTCCGGTCTTCGCGTGGCCATGATCGGCGACGGCCTGAACGATGCGCCCGCCCTGGCGCAGGCCGACGTCGGCATGGCCATGGCCTCCGGCACCGACATCGCCGCCGAGGCCGCGGCGGTCACCTTGATGCGCAACGATCTCACCGGCGTCGAACAGGCCATCGTCCTCGCGCGCAAGACGATGGCGACCATGAAGCAGAACCTGTTCTGGGCGTTCGTCTACAACGTGGTGGGCATCCCGGTGGCCGCCGGCGTGCTCTACCCCGGGTTCGGCATCCTGCTGAGTCCGATCCTCGCGAGCGCGGCGATGGCGTTCAGCTCGGTGAGCGTGGTGTCGAACAGCCTGCGATTGAGAGGAGTGACTTTATCGTGAAGCCCACCTTCGCCAAGGCTTCCACCTCCGCTAAAGCTTCGGCGGACAGGCACGCGGAAGCTGTCGATCCTGAGATCAAGGACGCCAACCTGAAGCGGCTACGCCGCATCGAGGGCCAGGTGCGCGGCCTGCAGAAGATGGTCGAGGAGGATCGCTACTGCCCCGACGTCATCACGCAGATCGCGTCGGTGCAGGAGGCGTTGCGCGGCGTCGGCCGACAGCTGCTGCGCAACCACCTGCGGCACTGCGCCACCAGCGCGATCAAGAAAGGTCCGAAGGAAGCGGACCGGACCTACGACGAGTTACTGGAGATGGTCTACAAGCACCTGCGCTGACGGGCGGGACTGAAGTCCCGCCCCTACAACCCTGATCACTTCAATAAGTCGATAGCGGTCACGAACCGCGGTTCGATGTCGACCGGCACCGCGGTCAGCTTGTCGAGCACCGCCTTGGTCGGCGGGCGCAGCACGCCGAGGGTGTCGATCATCTGCTTCGCCTTCGCATAGCTGCCTTCGGCCTGCAGCGTCATGATCTCGCGCGTCAGCCCGATGACGTTCTCGCGGATCTTCGCCGCATCCACGGTGAAGGTGCCGTCGCCGTTGACCGTGAACCCGCCATGGTCGAGCAGGTAGTTCAACTGGATCGCCTGGCCCCGCCCATGCGCCTCGTTGATGCCGAACCGCAGCGAGCGGAACGCCGAGGCCAGGAACGTTGTGTACATCGTCTTTTCGAGGGACTTATCGAGCTGTCCTTTGTCGACGAGGAACTGCAGCGCGAACAGGCCTGAAATGTCGGCCTTGGCTTCTTCGATCGCGCTGTACGTCTCCTTGAGCTCCTGGCGCACGGTGGTGGTGCGCCCGGCCACGCTGATGTCGTGCGGGCCGAGCCCGTGCATCAGCTCGTGCATCAGGATGTGGGTGAAGAACGCCTCGAACGAGATGTTGCCCTGGTCGCCGGCGGCGAGGGCCACCTTCGAGATCGGCACCAGCACCTTGTCGAACTTGGCCTGCTGGTTGTTCTTCAGCATCACCCGCTTGCTGCCTTTTTCGCGGATCACGCGCTCGTCGTTGGGCAGGTTGAACGCGGCCGTCTGCACGCCGCGGTTGGCGTCGCCGGCCGAGAACACGGTATTGACGACGGCAATCGGCGCCAGGGCACCGAGCTTGGGATTGCGATACTTCGCGTCGATCGGCAGGTTGTTCTCGATGTCCTGCAGCGCGCCGGCAAACTTCTGGAGCTTGCCCGACTCGGCCTGGTCCTTCACCGTGATGAAGGCTTCAAAGGCGGCCTTGTAGTTGAACCACTCGTCTTCGTAGACCTCGTACGGCCCGATGGTCGGCTCGATGGTGGCGTCGAGCTCCATCCACTTCACATCGCTGTCGTAGTAATCGTTCGACGCGAACGCGGCGGCGCGGGCCTCGAGAAACGCCTTGAGCGTGGGCTGCGCGGTGGCGGCCGCGGCGGCCCGCAGGTGCTGCCCCGCGATGGCGAGCCCGTTTTGATATTCGACGCTATACGGCACCGCGATGAATCGACCGTTGGGGTCGCGGCGGATGGTGGTGAAGAACCCCGTGGCGCGCGTTTTTTCGGCAGGACCGAGCGAGCCGATCCACGTCTCGATCTCGGCCTTGGTGGCGCCTTCGGGATAGTAGTTGGCCTGCGGCGGCTTCGGCGGGGCGCCGGGGACGAAGACGTCGTTGTGATCGAGTCGCGACCACGGACCCTTGTTGATCAGGAACGCGTGCAGCCGCGCCATGCCGAGGTGCGACTGGTCGCGCACCAGGGCGTGCAGCATGGTGTCGTTGCCCGCCCACACCTGTTCGAGGAAGAGCGCGTCCATCACCTGCGCGGCACGCACCATGTGCGCGAGCGCCTCGCGCTCGTTCGCGGGCAGCGCCGTGATGTCGGCGGTGAGATCGGTGGGCGCGAAGCGCGCCGACTTCTGCTGTAACTCGGCGACGGCCTTGTCCACCGGCGCGGCAGCCGGGGTGGCCGGCGGCGTGGACGGCGCCTGCGCGCGGCAGGCTGCGAGGGTTGCGATTAACGACGCCGATGCCACTGCCATGATCGCTCTGTGCATGCGTTGTGTTCCGTCAAGAATTGCCGTCCCGTCAAGCAGTGCCGCCCCGTCAAGGATTGCTTCCCCGTCAAGAAGTGCTTCCCGTCACCGCCGCTCAGTGCACACCCGAGGAACCCTGTAACATCGAGGGTTCTGCCCCCAGGCGTCTGATGGCCGCTTCCCACATCTTGTCGACCGAGATTTCGAAGATCAGGTCGGCCTGCACCGGCGCGAGCAGCCACGATCCTTCCGCCAACTCGACGTCGAGCTGCCCCGCGCCCCATCCGGCATAGCCCACGACCATGCGCACGAGCGGATCGGGCGGGGTCTCGAGGGTCTTGCGCACGAGGGTCGGTGACGCCGACAGGTAGACGCCGGTCAGCACTTCGAGTGCGTCCGGATCGAGCATGTCATTCGCGGTGAGGATCCACGCGCGCGTGGGATCCACCGGCCCGCCGGTGTAGAGAAACATGCTGGGGTGGATGTCGAGCGGCTCGTCCGCGGTGACGATCGACCGAGCCGGTTCGTCCATGCGGCGGTTCAGGACCAGGCCGAACGCGCCGTTGGCGCTGTATTCCGCCAGGAGCACGACCGTCTTCGAGAAGTTGGGATCGCGCATCTGCGGCATCGACACCAGCAGCACCGGGGCAAGAGAGGCGTCCACCATATCTCGATAGTAATGCAGCTTGACCCGCGGCGTACCGCTACCGTTCGGTAGTGGCGTCGGCCTTCATCTGCACGAGGTCCCACCACGAGCGCGATATAGGCGATGGACTGTGTCATCGTTTCCGATTCATGTCGTGCCACATCGTGGCCTACACCCAGCCCAAATCCTTCATCGCCATCCCGGCGTGCCAGATTTCGTCATGTGGACGATCTTGTCGCCGTCGAACTCCATGACGTAGACGTAGATGGGGGCGCCTCATCTTTGAGAGTGGTTGGCGGGATGCCAATCCTACACGACAAAAGCGATGGCCGATCGCTGTCAGGTGCCCAGTGCCGACGCCAGTTCATTGAGATCGTTCACGATGTAGTCGTACATCCCGGCTGGTGGCTTCGGTGCGGTGCCGGTCGAACCTCCTTCGTACGGCCGATGGACGTACGCGGTCCGCAACCCGAGCTCCTTCGGCACGCGCAGATCAGGCTGATGCGCCGCAACCATCATCACTTCCGCCGGCGGCACGCCAAACAACTTTGCCGGGCTCAGGTAAACCTCGGGATCCGGCTTGTAGCGTTGGACGAGCTCGGCGCCGAGAATGCAGTCCCATGGAAGGCCTCCTCTCTTCGCCATGTTCGTGAGGAGACTGATGTTCCCGTTGGAGAGAGGCGCGATGGTATAGCCGGTTCGGAGAGGCGTGAGGCCACGGACCGAGTCCGGCCATGGCCGGCAGCGATGCCACACGCGATTCAACCGCTCGATC
>JALDXK010000008.1:0-26763 GCA_032155105.1 Acidobacteriota bacterium | reverse complement strand
ATCTTCACGTAGCCAGGCTTGCGGAAGACCTCGAACTGCGCCGGCTCAATCGAACGGAACTCCGGCTGCGGACGCCAGGGCACGGTGGCCACGCCAAGAACGACTTCGCGATCGGGCCGTTCGGCGAGCACCACCCAACCAATCGATTTCATCTGCTCGACCAGCGGACCGGGATGCATTCGCCGATCGGGCGAGCCGCCGAGCGCCAGCTCCCTGATCTTGATGGTGGCGCGCACCAGCGGCGAATCCATCAGCCGCATCTGCTTCGCCGCGGACAGTACGAGCGCAGCGGGCGCGTCGATGGCGATGCGGTGATGCTCGAGATGTGCCTCCGGATGGGTCCTTACCAGCAGGCATTCACGGCGGGCCAGATTGCCATCCGATCGGGCCAGGTCTCCGACGCCATCGCGCGCGAGGCACGTGTCTCGGGCGCGACGCTGGTGGTGATGGGTTCGCGCGGCCGTGATGTGGTTACCAAGCTGCTCCTCGGTTCGACGAGCGATGCCGTCTTGCGAAACACCACCACGCCCGTATTGCTCGTGCCGCCGAGCGACATCGACATCGTCAGCGGCGGCGATCGCGTGGCGCTCACATGCGGCCCGGTGATGGCGGCTGTCGACCTCGAGGAGGTGGGCGGCGAGCATCTGGCCATGGCAAGCCGGATCGCGCACCTGGCCCGGCAACCGCTGTCGTTGATGACCGTGGCGCGGAGTCGGGTCAGCGATCAGAACGCGGCGGCCGTCCTGCGCGAGCGCAGCCACGGGCTGGCGCCGGTCAAGCCACGGTCGCTGATCGTGCGCCGTGGCCCGATCGCCGCCGAGATCTCGCGCTGCGCCCGCGTCGAGGGCGCCGGACTCGTCGTGATGGGCCTGCGTCCCGGCCTGCGCAGCCAGCCTGGTGCGATCGCGTCGGCGGTCCTGAAGACGAAACGGGCTTTCGTCCTCGCCCTGCCTGCATCGCGCCCGGCCGTCGTTGCGACCCCACGCACCAGCCGGGTGGCCCTCCGCCGCTAGGCGGGATTCTCGCCGGTGAGGTGATCATCGCCGGGGAGATGGATCATCGCCGGGAAATCATAGAACCCCGTCAAGGAGTGCCGTCCCCGTCAAGGAGTGCCGTCCCCGTCAAGGAGTGCCGTCCCCGTCAAGCAGTGCCTCCCCGGCAAGGAGTGCCTCCCCGGCAAGGAGTGCCGCTTAGGCCATTCGGCGGTGCTTGATGAACTCGAACACAATGGGCAGCACCGACACAAAGACGATTCCGATGGCGACGAGAGAAAAGTTGTCCTTGATGATCGGCACATTGCCGAACAGGTAGCCCGCGCCGGCGCAGACCGTGACCCAGATGATGCCGCCGATCACGTTGTAGAACACGAATGTCGACGCGGTCATCGACGCCGCGCCCGCCACGAACGGCACGAACGTCCGCACGATCGGCACGAAGCGGCCCGACACCACGGCCATGCCGCCATGCTTTTCGAAGAACGCGTGCGCCTTCTCGAGGTGGTGGCGATTGAGGAGTTTATGCAGGAAGCCCCGGTAGTCGTCTGCCGAGAATACCTTCGGCCCGATGTAGCGGCCGATCGAATAGTTCACGGCATCGCCGGCGATCGCCGCGGCCACCAGCAGGATGGCGACGAGCCAGATGTCGAGGACGCCCGTGGCGGAGAGCGCGCCGGCGGCGAACAACAGCGAGTCGCCCGGCAGGAATGGCCAGATCACCAGGCCGGTCTCGATGAAGATGATCGCGAACAGCATCGCGTAGACCCAGACGCCGTACTGCGCGACGAATTCTGCCAGGTGGACGTCAAGGTGCAGAAACAGATCGACGACGTATTCCATGCGGGTGGCGAACTACTTTCCGATAGCGCTGAAGGGGATATCGAGGATTGGATATTCTTTCCAGTCTCGATAATTGTAATGCCACCATTCGTTGGGCTCGACGACAAATCCCTCCGCTTCCATCACCTTTCGCAGCAGGTCGCGCTTGGCGCGGGCTTCGGGCGGACCGCCGGTGTAGTCCGGGTACGAGCGCGGTGTCATCTCGTCGTACTCGCCCGGCATCTGCACCGCCGCCCCCAACGCCAGGTCGTACATCGTCAGATCCACGGCAGCGCCGCGGTTGTGCTTCGAGCCGCTCGCGGGATCGGCGACGAATTCGCGCTGATAGCCGGAGGTCATGTCCCAGAACAGCTTGGTGATTGCCCACGGCCGGTAGCCGTCGTGAATCATCAGGCCGTAGCCGTGCGGCGCCAGCGCCCGATGCGCGCGCACCAGCGCCTCGGCGGCGGGCCGCTGAAGAAACGCGCGCGCCTCCTTGTAGACGGGCTTGCCGAGAAAGTTGTTGGTGCCCGCGTAGCGGATGTCGAGCTTGATCGACGGATCGAGCTTCACCAGCTCCACCAGATCGGCTGGCCGCTTCGCGTTTGCATCGGCCGGAGGACCCTGCGCGAGCAGCCCGATCGATGCGATCGCGAGAAATCCGACAAGGGTCATTTCCCGACGCATGTCACCTCCCGACAAGCGTCTCTTCCCGACAAGAATCTCTTCCCGGCAAGCGTCACTTCCCGTCAGGAGCCGGAAGGCGAACCGGCCGCCCATTCACGAACACGTGTTTGACAGTCGACTTCTCGTCGAACATATCGCCTTCCGTCACCACCACATTGGCGATCTTGCCGCGGTCGAGCGAACCGAGCCGGTCGCCCGCGCCGGCGAGCGTGGCGGCGTTGAGCGTCAGCGCCTTGAGCGCCGCGTCCTTCGACAACCCGTTCGCCACCGTCTTCTGTGCATTCTTCAGGAAGTCCTTCGGCTCCGACAGGCCCGACGATTCGAACGCGAACAGCACCCCTGCCTTGTCGAGCGCCGCCGGGCCCTTGGGCGCGTTGGCGCGATCGCGAAGCACGCTGAGCGGCTCATCGGCATCCGGCGCGAGTGACGGGCGGCGGGTCGGGAAGTTCAGGCTATAGATCACCCGAGCGTTGGCGGCCTTGAGATCGGCGGCGACCTCCTCCACCTGGCGCGCGGCGGTGATGATGGGGTCTAGCTTGAACGCTTTCGCCATGTCGAGCGCGCGCAGCATTTCGCGCGCGGTCGTGGCGCGGAACGCCACCGGCATCCGGCCGGCCAGTGCCGGTTGCATCGCCTCGAGCGGCGCGGAATGCGGCCGGCTCTTTGCCTGCTGGTACCACTGTGCGTCGAGGAACGCCTGGCGGTTGAAGGCGATGATGCCCATCAGCGAGTTCGGATACGCGCTGCCGCCCGCGGGGCTGTCGGCGGTGCCGACATGCAGCGCCACTGGCGCCTTGACGACGAGGGCGCCGCGCCGATCGTCGGCGAGCGCGCCGATCTGCGGCAGGTCGGTGCCGATCGAGGTCAGCACCAGCGCACTCTGGCCGCGAATGCCGTCGCTTGCCGGCGTGACGAGTATCGCGGTGATGCCGGCTTCCGCCGCCTTGGCTAACGCCGGCGCCGCGGGGTTCATGTGATCGGCCGCGCTGAGGTGCGCGCGCAGCAGCGTATCGCGCTTGACGCGCTCGATGTCTTCGGTGGTCTGCGGGTTCTCCGCGCGCGGAATTGCCGGCGCGTCGAGGCCGGCCGAACTGCCCATGTCGATCAGGCCGGGATAGACGCTGAGCCCCTTGCCGGCGATGGTGATCGCCCCGGGCGGGACCGTGACGTTGGTGCCAACGGCGCTAATCACGCCGCCGGAGAATAGCAGCGTGCCATCGTCGATCACCTCGCCCGACACCGGTACGATGCGCGCCCCGGTGATGGCGTAGGTGTACGGCGCCTCCTGTTGTGACGCCCCCGAGGGCACGGAGAACGCCACGAGGATCAACGACAGGACACGGAGTGTGCGAGACATCACTTCACCCCCGCCGGTCGTGACGAGAACCGTTCGTACAGCTCGGTGTGCTTGCTCTTGAGCCCGACGTCCCGGCCGTTGATGAACACGTGCGTGAACTGCGTCTTCATCTCCATCGGATCGCCGGTGGCGATGAAGAGGTTGGCGATCTTGCCCGGCTCGAGTGAGCCGATGCGGTCGGCGACGCCGAGGATGGTCGCGGCATCGAGCGTGATCGCGCGCAGCGCGCGGTTGCGATCGAGGCCCCACGCCACCGAGATCGCCGCTTCGTAGGGCAGCAGGCGGTTGTTCGCTGCGCCGCCGGTGCCGAACGCGAACGTGATCCCGGCCTCTGCCAGCTCGCCCGCGGCCCGGTAGGTGGCCGCGTGGTGCGCGTCCTCGCGCGCCGGCAGCGTCAGCACCGAGCCGAGGATCACCGGGATGTTCTTGTCCTTGAGCAGCGGCGCCGCCAGCGGCGCCTCGAGGCCGCCGGTGATCACGATACGCACGTTGGCGCGATCGGCGAACGCCACGGCTTCGCGGATGTCGGCCTCGCTGTTGGCCTGCACGAACAGCGGCTGCCGCCGGTCGGCGATGGGTGCCAGCGCCGCGAGGTTCCAGTCGGTGCCGCGCTCCGCGGCGGGAATCTTGCCGTAGGCGCGGGCCCGCGCGATCGCCTCTTCGACGCGTTGTACGCGCGCATCGCGTTCCTTCTTGAGGTCTTCGTACTTGCGGTTGGCATCCGCGGCGGCGCCGCCTCCGCCACCACCCCCACCGCCACCGCGAACCAACGGTGGGAACTGGAAGCTGACGCCGGCCACCGGCTGCAGCGTGGCTTCCTCCCAGGTCCAGCCATCGAGGTTCATCACCGCGACCTGCCCGCCAACCAGTCCGCCTGTCGGGATCACCGCGACGCTGGTAATGCCGTTGACGCGGGCCACCGGGATGGCATCGCTGTCGCTCTGGTAGGCGACCTGCGCCTTCACCGCGGCGTTGATTTCCAGCATCTCGCTGGTGTCGTCGAAGTTGCGCGGCCCCGGCTCGTTCAGGCCCACCGAGGTCCGTGCGTCGACGAAGCCCGGATAGACCTCGCCGCCCTTGGCGTCGATCACCTGCGCGCCGGCCGGCACCGCCACGTTGGCGCCAACCGCTTCGATGCGGTTGCCGCGAATGACGATGGTGCCTTTGTCGATCACCGGGCCGCTGATGGGATAGATGCGCGCGTTCGTGATCGCCGTCGCCGGACCTGTGGCCGGCGCCTGCTGAACGCCGCCAAGGCCAGGCACCACTTGCGGCAACGAATCGTCCTTGGGGTCGCTGCCGGTACGCGGCTGCGGAGTTTGCGGCGGGGTGCTTGGCGCACTCCTCCCTTCAGCAGCTGCCAGCGTGCCCTTCTCCTTGCCCGCATCGGTGAGCCGTCGCTCTTCGGCGAGGCGATCGTAGTACTGCTGGCCGTCGATGTACACGCGGTCGACGATCGCGTAGGTGCTCAACGGATGCTTGTTCCAGATCACGACGTCGGCGTCCTTGCCGGGCTCGAGCGACCCGACGCGGTTGTCGATCCGCAGCTGCTTCGCCGGATTAATCGTCACGAACGCCAGGACCTCGTCTTCAGTGAGGCCGCCCCAGTGCATGCTCTTGGCCGCTTCGGTGTTGAGGCGGCGCGCGTGCTCGGCGCTGTCGGAATTGATCGACACCAGCACACCGCGCTTGTGCATGATCGCGGCGTTGTAGGGGATGGCGTCCTCGGCTTCCACCTTGTAGGCCCACCAGTCGGAGAACGTCGAGCCGCCGACGCCGTGCTTCGCCATTTCATCCGCGACCTTGTAGCCCTCGAGGATGTGCTGGAAGGTGGCGATCTTGAAGCCCATCTCCTCGGCCAGGCGAATCAGCATCAGCGTTTCGTCGGCGCGGTAGGTGTGCGAGTGCACGAGCCGCTTGCCGTCGAGGATCTCGACCAGCGGCTCGAGTTGCAGGTCGCGCCGCGGCATCGAGACGTCGCCCCCCGCCTTGCGGCGCTCGTAGTCCTGCCACTCGCGCTGGTAGGCCTTGGCGCGGCTGAACGCATCGCGGATCACGAACTCGACGCCCGGGCGCGTCACCGGGTAGCGGCGCGGTCCGCTCTGTCCGAACTGGCGCATGTCCTTCGGGTTCTCGCCGAGCGCGAACTTGATGCCGGGCATCGCGCCCTCGAACATCAGGCCGCGCGCGTTCTTGCCCCAGCGCAGCTTGATCACCTGGTTCTGGCCGCCGATCGGATTAGCGCTGCCGTGCAGCACGTTGGCCACCGTGAGCCCGCCGGCGAGATCGCGGTAGATCGCGACGTCGGTGGGATCGAGCACGTCTTCGATGCCGGTCATCGAACTGACGGTCGTGCCGCCCTCGTTGATCGAATCGGCGCCGATATGCGAGTGCGCGTCGATGATGCCGGGCGTGACGAAGCGGCCCTTGGCCTCGACGATCTCCGCGCCGGAGGGAATCTCGGTGCCGGCGCCGCCCACCGAGGCAATCTTGCCGTCACGCAGCACCACGGTGCCGTTCTGGATCGTGCCCTTGGTGACGGTGAGCACCGTGCCGCCGCGGATGGCGACGACCGACGGTTGCGTGGTTTGCGCCAGCGGCGCCACGTGGTGAGCGACGGTCAGTGAGAGAGCAAGCGTGAGTGCGAAGCGAGTGAAAGTCATTGTTGTGTTCCGCTGGGTTGGTTCCAGATGTAACGGTTGAACCACTCGTAATTCTGCTGCATCGCGGCGCGGTTGGCCTTCGGCTTCGTCAGCCCGTGGCCGAACCCCTTGAAGATCGACAACTGCACCGGCACGTTCTGATCGCGCAGGCCCTGGTAGAGCTGAAAGGCATTCGGGATCGGCACCCGCGCATCGTCTTCGCCGTGCTGGATCAACGTCGGCGTGCGCGCCTGCTTGATATACGTCATCGGCGAGGTGTCGGCGTAGATCTTCGGATCGTCCCACGGCGTGCCCTTGAGGTACTGCCGCGTGAACGGGTGGATGTCGGTGTTGACGTAATACGTCATCCAGTCCGAAATGCCCGCGCCGACCGAGATGGCCTTGAAGCGATCGGCATGGCGCGTGGTGAGAAACGCCGAGATGTAGCCGCCCTGGCTCCACCCCATGCTACCGACGCGTTCGCGATCGACGAGTCCTTGCTGCACCAGCGCATCGACCCCCGACAGCACGTCCCAGGCGTCGCCGATGCCGAG
The DNA here is from genome assembly GCA_032155105.1 of Acidobacteriota bacterium. Classification (GTDB taxonomy): domain Bacteria; phylum Acidobacteriota; class Vicinamibacteria; order Vicinamibacterales; family UBA2999; genus 12-FULL-67-14b. The sequence continues at coordinate 19,709 of JALDXK010000008.1, read as the reverse complement.
GTTGCGGACGTTGAGCGAGCGGAACTTCTCGCCGTACCCGGCGCTGCCGCGGTAGTTCGGCTCGAGCACGAGCGCGCCGCGCGCCAGGAACGCGTCGATCGGGTAGTAGCCGGAACTGCCATACGGCACCGGGCGCGACACGCCGGTCGGACCGCCGTGAATGACGACGAGCAGCGGATGCCGGCGTCCCGGCTGGAAGCCTGCCGGCTTGTGCAGCACGCCTTCGATCTCCGCGCCGTCCTGGCTCTTCCACCGCACCACGTCCCGCGTGTGTTTCGGCCACGACGCGATCTGGGCCGCGGTATCGCTGACCTTCGTCGCCGCCATCGTCTGCACCGGGGCGACGAACACGTCCGGGAACTGCAACGGCCCGGATCCGATGAAGGCCACGTGCGCACCGTCGGCGGTGATCGAGAAGCCGCCGCCGATCCAGTCGTCGCGCACGGTGTGTTTCGTCACCTGCAACGATTGCGGGTTGAGCGTAAACAGGTACGACCAGGTGCGCTGCGAGGCTGAAAAGTGAATGCCCGCCGGCGACCATTCCACGAGGTTCGGACTTTCGTCGAAGGCCGCCGACAGCGCGCGCACGTTGGGCGCTCCCGGCGTCACCGTGGCGATCACGCTGTTCTCGAAAAAGAAGAACGGCTTGGCCATCGCGGTGACAAACGCGATCTGCCGGCCGTCCGGCGACCAGCGCGGGTTGTTGTCGGGTCCCTCCTGCGCCACGGCCACGTTTACCGTGCCGGCGTCGACGCTGACGATGGAGATATCGGCGGTGCCGCTGTCGGCAGGATCGCTCGTGGCGCGATGGTCGAAGGCGATCTGCGTACCGTCAGGCGACCAGTCGAAGCTGCCCACCACGAACGATCCCTTCGTCAACTGGCGGGTCGCCTTCGTCTCGAGGTCGAGCACGTAGAGGTGCGTGAAGCGCTGATCCTGATCTTCGATCCGGATGTCGCCCCACCGCTTCTCGCGTTCCTTGACCGCATCCGACACCGCGTCCTGCATCGTGAAGGCGATCTGCTTGCCGGATGGCGACCACGTGAACGCGTTGAGGCCATCGTCGGTGTTGGTGATGCGCTCGGCTTCGCCGCCGCGGACCGCGATGCGGTACAACTGTCGCTTGCCGTCACGATCCGAAACGAACGCCAGCCAGGCGCCATCAGGCGACCATGCGGGCTGCAGGCTCGACTTGCGCGCGTTGGTCACCTGGCGCGACTGTCCCGTCGCCGCCTCGCCGATCCAGATCTCGGTCTCGTAGGCGTTCTCGTCCCAGTTGGCCTCCCGGATCGTAAAGGCCACCTGCTGGCCGTTCGGCGACACGACGGGTGAGCCGACCCGCTTCAAATTGATGAGGTCGTCGATCGACGGATTGGCCGGAGATTGCGCGAAGGCGGCCGTGGTGAGCGTGAGGAGCGCGATGGCGTGTCGCATGGTCCCTCGACTTCCTGTGTTCCGGAGCAAAGCCGCCGCTCGATTGCAACGGTGGGCCCGACGCGGAGGCGAAGCGGTGAAAGTATAGTCCCGGACGCTTGACAGGATCGCGCCAAAAGGCGCACATTGATGGTCTTTCCCGGAAAGGTGTAGGTGTTTCGTATGCGTAACCTGGTTTCGATGCTGGCGGGGGCTGCCTTCGTGGCGGCACTGGCCATGCCGGCGTTTGCCTCCGAGATGACCGTGAAGGGTGAAGTGGTCGACGTCGCGTGCTCGACGGCGAAGAAGGAGGCCGGCAAGGGCGCAGGGCATGCCAACTGTGCCATGGTGTGCGCCAAGAAGGGCCAGCCGGTGGGGATCCTCACCGCCGACGCCGTGTATACCGTGACCGGCGATTACACGGCCGACAACAACGCCAAGCTGCTCGACTTCGTCGCCAAGAACGTTGTTGCCGTGGGCGAAGTGACGGAAAAGGACGGCGTGAAGACGATCAACCTCAAGTCGATCAAGCTCGCGAACTAACAGGCCAGCAGACCGACGTCACGGGTTCACCCTTTCGCGTGTGAGCCCGTTTCTTTTGTACGGTCACTAATCTCTCAACACGCGGATGAGGCCGGCGTCGGTCCCGGTGATCATGTCGGTCACCGTCAACGTTTACGCTACGGTAGGCGAACCGTCGCGCACTAGTGAAGCGGCGTGCCGACGGTGGGAGCGACGTTGCCGTTGGTTTGGGTGTCGAAGACGTCCGTCGGCGAGTTGTGGATGGCGCCGAGCAGGTTGGTGTAGAACCAGCGGTGGCCGGTAATGTTCGAGTCCGGCTGGTTCGACGCGTAATACGAGCTGGCCAGATTCGCGGCAGTGCCGGTAGCGTTGCAGCCATTGCGAGTGGCCGTCGTCGCTTCGCTGCCGGCGGCCATCGTCAACGTATAGCCGCTCTTGTTCACCGTAGCCGCAGACGTCAAGTCCGGGCTCAGGAACGGCGTGCCGCCGGATGGAGCATCGCCGAGGATCAGCAGCGACGACGCGTAGAAACCAAACCCGCAGGTGGCGGCGTAGGCCTGCTGTCCGCTATTGATTTGCCGCAGTGAACCGATCGCCGAGACCTCGTTTCCCGCGATGCGGGCGCGCAGCAACCCCGGGATCGCGATCGCGGCGATGATGCCGATGATCGCGACGACGATCAGCAGTTCGATAAGCGTGAATCCCGCCTGTCGTTCCCGCATGGCTGTGGCCTCTTAGAGCAAGATCTCGGCCGACCTAATCCGTGCGAAACTCGGCAGAATCGAGAGCGAGGTACCCGCGAGGTGACAAGTAATGTCACCTGTGGCGAATCGTGTCGGGCCATCAGGTCCGAACTGGAGCAGGAGCATGCCGTTTCGGGTAGCACTGGTCGTCGTGTTGGGGAGTACGCTCGTGGCCGCTCAGGGGAGCCAAAGCGTGCCGCCGCGTGAACCCTTTACGCTCGCGCTGACCGGCGATTCGATCATCATGCAGCGGCTGTCGGTGTTCAAGGAACCCGAGTTCACGCGCCTGTTCGAGATCATCCGCGGCGCCGATGCCGCCTTCACGAATCTCGAGACGCTGTTCCACGATTACGAGATGCCGCCCGCGCACGAAAGCGGCGGGACCTGGATGCGCACTGATCCGCCGATTCTCAAGGAGTTGGTGTGGGCGGGCTTCGACCTCGTGTCGCGCGCCAACAATCACGCCGGCGACTTTGGCCCGGAAGGGTCGGCGATCACCAGCAAGTACGTGCGCGAGGCCGGGCTCGTCGAAGCCGGCGTCGGCAACAGCCTCGCCGAAGCGCGCGAGGCGAAGTTTCTCGAGACCGCGAAGGCGCGCGTCGCCCTGGTGTCGGCGGCATCGACGTTCACGCCCCATTCGCGCGCCGGCAACTCGCGGGGCGACATGCCGGCCCGGCCCGGCTTGAGCCCGCTGCGCTTCACCACCACGTACGTGATCACCGCCGAGCGCATGGCCGATCTCAAGCGCGTGGCGTCGGAGTTGTCGGGCAATCCGCCCGCGGCAGGAGACACGCTGAACTTCGGCGGCCGCCGCTACGTGGTCGGCGCCAGGCCCGGCACCCGCACCGAGCCAAACAAGGAGGATGTCGAGGGGATCGCGCGCGTGGTGCGCAGCGCCTCTGCCCTGGCCGACATCGTGATCGTGTCGCTGCACTGCCACGAGAGCGGCGCCAACCGATCGGTGCCCGCCGACTTCATCCCGGTGTTCGCCCGCGCGGTGATCGACGCCGGCGCCGACGTGTTCGTCGGCCACGGCCCGCACGTGCTGCGGGGCGTCGAGATCTACAAGGGCAAGCCCATTCTCTACAGCCTGTCGAACTTCATCTTCCAGAACGAGACGCTGCTGCGCATGCCGGCCGACAGCTACGAGCAGTACGCGCTGGATGACGACGTCGCGCAGCCGGGCGATTACCTCGATGCGCGTTACGACAAGGACCGCCGCAGCTTCCCGGCGGATCCGGAGTACTGGGATTCGGTGGCAGCGGTCACGAAGTGGGACGGCAGCACGTTCGTGGAACTGCAGCTGCACCCGATCACGCTCGGCTACAAGACCTCGCGCGCCGAGCGGGGCCGGCCGAAGCTCGCCTCGGGCGCCGATGCCGCGCGGATCCTGGAGATGATGGTGACGCGCTCGAAACCCTTCGGCGCCACCGTGACGGTGAAGAACGGCGTCGGCTACATCGTGCCGACGCCGTAACCCTTAGATGGCGTCGAGCAGCGCCTTGACCCGGTTCGTGGCTTCCCACGTCAGGGCCGGGTCGCTCTTACCGAAGTGACCGTAGTTGGTGGTCTTCGAATAGATCGGGCGGCGCAGCTTCAACTGCTCGATGATCTCGGCGGGCTGGAAGTTGAACACGCGGTTGATGGCGCGCTGAATCTTCGCTTCCGGCACGGTGCAGGTGCCAAACGTGTCGACGTGCACGCTGACCGGATCGGGATGGCCGATCGCGTAGGCGAACTGCACTTCGCATTTCGCGGCCAGCTTCGCCGCGACGACGTTCTTCGCGACCCAGCGGCCCATGTAGGCGGCGCTGCGATCGACCTTCGTTGGATCCTTGCCCGAGAACGCGCCGCCGCCGTGACGGCCCATGCCGCCGTAGGAGTCGACGATGATCTTGCGTCCGGTGAGGCCGGTGTCGCCCTGCGGCCCGCCAATCACGAAGCGGCCGGTGGGATTGATCAGGAACTCGGTGTCGCGGCTGAGCAGCCGCGCCGGCAGCACCTGCTTGATCACTTCCTCGATGCAGAACTTCTCGATCTTGCTGTGCGGCGCGTCGGCGGCGTGCTGCGTCGAGATCACGACGTTGGAGATGCCGACCGGCTTGCCGTTGTCGTAGATCACCGAGACCTGCGACTTGGCGTCGGGCCGCAACCACGGCGCGCCGCCGCCCTTGCGGATCTTCGTCAACCGCCGGCCGAGCCGGTGCGCGAACATGATCGGCGCCGGCATCAGTTCCGGCGTCTCGTTGCTGGCGTATCCGAACATCAATCCCTGGTCGCCGGCGCCCTGCTTCGACGTCTTCTTGCCCTTCACCTTGCGCGCGTCGACGCCCTGCGCGATGTCGGACGACTGCTGCGTCAGCAGCAGGTTCACGAACACCCGATCGGCGTGGAACACGTCATCGTCGTTGACGTAGCCGATCTCGCGGATGCATGCACGCGCGATCTGTTCCACGTCGAGGGTGGCCTTGGTGGTGATCTCCCCACCGACGATCACGATGTTCGACTTGACGTAGGTTTCGCAGGCGACGCGGCTGAACTTGTCCTGCGCCAGGCAGGCATCGAGAACGCCGTCCGAAATCGTGTCGGCAACCTTGTCAGGGTGACCTTCGCCGACGGATTCCGAAGAAAAGATGTATCGGTTGCCCATTCACGCTCCAAAAAAAAAGCCCGCGTCGGTCGCGGGCTTGTTCGCGACTTAGATAGAGCCGGCGGGAGTATGTCCGCCAGATCTGCGTCGCCTTGCCCCGCTCCGGGCGGGACTATCAATCAGTTGTTTCCCTGACGGTGCGGCCCATCAAGTCGGAGAAATCGCCGCACAAACGACCCTTCAGTATTGCCGGGCCAGCGCGGTACTGTCAAACCCTACTTCTTGTGCGATTCGATGTAGGAGAGGGCGAACTTCTCGAGCGGTTCGCCGCGAAGCCCGATCAGTTTCGCTTCTTCAGTCGCCTTCTCGATCGTCCAGCCATCCTGCAGCACCCGCTTCACGAGCCACATCGAGCCGACGCGGCTCGCCGAGCCGCAATGCACGTAAACCGGCTGGTTGGCCTTGTTGGCGATGGCGGCGAGGAACTGGTCAACGGCCTTCGGATCGGGCTGCTGGCCGTTGAACGGGATGTGAATGTAGTTCAGCCCGAGCGACTTGGCGTGCGCGGCGTTGAGGTCGATGTTGGCGTTCGCCTCGGTGGCCAGGCGAAGGTTGATCACCGACTTGAAGCCGTCTTTCGCGAGGCCGTCGAGCGCCGACGTTTCCGTGGCGCCGCCGCACGCGACGACCGCATCGACCTTCGTGAAGTTGACGATGCCGGCGCGGTCCTGCTTGGTCTGCGCGAACGCGACGACGCCCAGGGCGAGAAACAAAACAGACGTCAAAGACCGCATGGTGAAGCCTCCGACGCCAATCCTAGCAGTAGCCAGCTGCCAGTAGCCAGATGGCTACTCTTTTTGGACGGTCACCGTAACCGGCGCCTGCATGCGCACCGTAACGGTGGTGCCGGCGGTGAGCGTGGCCGGGTTCCGATCGTTGGTCATGGCCGCCGCCGTGCCGGCGCCGGCGCCAACCGCGCCGCCAATGGCCGCACCCTTGCCGCCGCCGAGAATGGCGCCGAGGATGGCACCGCCGATGGCCGCGCCGCCGACCTTCGCGGCGCTCTCGCCGCCAGCCGACTGGCCTTCGCGCACCACCGGGTCGGTCTTGAGGGCGAGCTGCGTACCGTCGGCGAGCACGATGGTGTGGAAGCGAATCGCGAGACGCGCCTTGCCCTTCATGCGGCCGCCCCGATCGACTTCGGTGACCGAACCGCGCACGGTCGAGCCTGCGGGAATCGCCACGCGATCCGACACACGCAGGTCGCGCGTCACCCGCGCATCCACTTTGTCTTCAACGCGCGCCAGTTCGCTCGACACCGTGCGTTCAATTTGCAGGCCGAGCACCGCGTCCGACGGCACGGTGAGATCGATGAATTCGGGCGCGGGCGGAGGCGGCGGTGCGGGTGGCTCGGGTTCACGGTATTCGGGCGCCGACGGCTGCACGCTCGGCCGCGTCTCCCACATCGAGCCAGACGAGGATGACGCCGCAGGAGCGCTCGTGGCTTCAGACGCGCGCTCCTGCCCTGAGCGACCGGCAGCCAGCCCGGAGGGCTGACTGTCGGGAGTCGAAGGGCGAGTCGAAGGGCTCGTGGTTCTCTGGCTGGCCGGACGTTCAACAATGCGCGCGACGCGCGCCGACGTGGCTGGGGCACTCGTCACCGGCGATCGGCGTGCGGGCGTCGCCGCCGCGGGAGCGGCCGCTTCAGACTGCCCTCCTTCCGGAGCAATCACGCCTTCCGATTCCGTCACGGTCGGCGCCTTCAGCGTCGCCGCGTCTTCGGCGGCGTCACGCCGGAGCTCGGAGCTTTCCACCCGAGCCGAGGCGGACTGGTTTTGGCGAACCGCCAGGTAGGATCCACCGGCAGCCGCCACCAGGCATCCCACGGACAATCCCGCAAAGACCAGCTTGTTGAACTCCATTGCGATTACTCCTGCCCTCGGGTGAGCAAGGCCCGTGCCGTGACTACCGGTCTGATCCACCGGATTTTACGCCTGTTTTGGCGGGAAAGGCGGGCGAAAGGTGTCCTGTTAAGTGGAGAGTGTCCCGGGGGCGCAGGACGAAATCGTTATCGGCCCCGGGACCTCAAAGCCCATCAGCGGCAAATCAGGACGCGAGCGTTTCTTTTGGCGCGTGCGCCAGCGCATCGGCCACCGTGGCCTCGTAGCGTTCGAGCGTCGCCGCGCGATGGCTGGTCGTATGGAGCTTGAGGCATTCCGGCTCGAGCCGCACCTGGTCACGAGAGACCCACGCACTCGATTGCTTCAACAGGTGGCGGCGATACACGGCGCGCGCCACTCGTTCACATACTTGCGCCACGCCCAGCGACAGCAGCGGCTCGATCAGCGACGTCAGTCCCGTGGAACGCGACGGACCGCGCTCGTCGGCCGCGAAATTCGGATAGCACGCGTGCACGAACGGATTGGCCTCAACGAATCGCGCGAAGACGTCGTGGCCGGTGATCGGGCGGAGATGGATGATCTGGTTGGCGGAGAACAAGTCCGCCGGCTCAATCGCCATCGCGCGCTCGGAGATCACGTAGTTCAGGCACAACTGCCTGCGCCATCCCAGCAGCCGCGCGATCACGAGCAACGACAGCGTGACACTCCACACCCGCCCCGGCGAGGTGATCACGAACAGATCGAGATCGGCGGAACGTTCGGCATTGAGGTGCGCGAGGCTGCCCGACAACGCCACCATGCGCACGAACGGCATGTGTGCCGCGAGCCACACGAGGCGCTGCTGGCGATCGAGCAGGTCGCGGCTCACGGCTTCGCGTCGCGCGCGGGTCTGCAACAGGTCGGCGCGGCCCATTGGGAAGTACAACCCGTCGCGATATTCGACGGTCGCCTGGAGCAGGGCGCTGTCGCGCCACCACGCCGCCACGACCGGCTCTTCGGCGCGGACGCTCACGAGCGAGGCGTGGAGCTGCGCGAGCGTCAGCGGGTAATCGAACACCGCCGCGTAGGTCACCGATTGCAGGAACGCGATCTCCTGCGCGCGCGTCGGCGTCATGTTTGCTCAATCCGACGGTTCATCACGGAGGTTCCACCCGGGCGTTCCACACGAAGGTTCAGGAAGACGAGGCAGCCGGCCGTGACAATGATCTCCGTCAACACGGTTGCGATGGCCGCGCCAACCATGCCGCGCGACGGCACCAGCAGGAGGTTCGCGGCGACGTTGCCGGCCAGCGCGGCGATCACGATGGCAAGGTAGGCGCGTTGTCCATCCCACCCGATCACCTGGTGCGTCAGCGCGTAATTGAGGAAGAACAGCGGCAGCGCCAGCGACAGCACCGCGAATGCCGGTGCGGCGTAGGCGTACGACTCGCCATAGATCAGCGGCACGATCACCTGCGCGCCGGCCGCGCACACCACCGCCATCGCGAGCCCGGCCGCCGCGAGCCGCCCGGCGATCGCGCGCACGAGTTGCGTGTCGCGGCTCAACACCAGCATCGGGAACGTGACCGCGAGCACCGCCGCCGGCAGGAGCCGCAACGCCTCGACCAGGCGGAACACCGCGTTGTAGCCGCCGACCGGCTGAAAGCCGTGCCACTGCTGGATGAAGTAGACGTCGATCCGGAAATACAGCGCCGAGACGAGCGCCGCGGCGCCGAGCGGAAACACGTGTCGAAAGTACGCGTGCGTCGTCAATCCGCCTACAGGCGGACGCCCCAGTTCATTTCCGCCCACTGTCGCGGTGGTGTCCGGCTTCAGCCGGATAGACAAGCGAAGGGCTATCGCTACTGAAATCAACATCGCGAGCACCGTCGGCATCAGCATCGCGATGGCGAGGTAATCCAACCGCCGCCACCACCACAGCACCGCGAGCGCGAGCACCAGCATCGTGACGCGGTACGATGCATGGATCGCCGATTCGATCTCGCTGCGCTGCAGTCCCCGGAAGTAGTGCGCAGTGGTGTCGATCACCGCGGCGCACAATTGCGCCAGCACCAGCAACAGGAACTGCATCCGCCAGTGAGGCGGCACGAGTTGCGGCGCGGCGGCGACGACGAACGTCGCGGCCACGAAGGCGAGACCGCTGCGCAGACCGATGATTTCGACGAGGGACCGGCGGCCGATCCGTCCGCGCGCGGTCTCGCGCGCCAGGTGCATCGAGAGGCCCGCGTCCGTGGCCACGCCGAGCAGCCACCCGGTGGCCATCGAGAACGCCAGCACGCCGAACGGATCGGCATTCAACCGGCGCGCGGCGACGATGGTGATGACGAGCATCACCGCTTTGCCTCCGGCGTCGGCGAACGCTTTGAAGGCGATGCGCGGCGCGACGGCTCCCGTCTCGAACATTACGTATCGCGAAAGCAGTTTCACGTTCAGAAAACCAGGCGGCTTGTATTCACCCTTCTCTGGTGCGCATAATGCGACGAATCCCCGCCAATTGCACCCTTCGTCTTTGTCTCGGAGGGTATGTGAATTGCACTTATTGAGCCACTCTTGGCTGACGCCGTTGTAATGCCGGTGCCCCGAGCGTGGATCAGCCGCGCACGCGTGGGCTCGTGGGCCGTGCCGGCGAGCGTCCTGCTCGTCGCCGCCGTCTCGCCATTCGAGCGTTCGCTTCCGGGATCATTCGCCGGCCAGACGCTTTCCACCCTGGAGCTTTCGGTAGTGGCCGCGCTGGCGGCCGGCGTGCTCGCGGCGATGCGCGATCCCGCTGCCGTCAGCTGGCGTACGCCAATTACGATTCCGGCCCTCGCTCTGATTGCGTGCGCGTGCATCGCGAGTGCCGCTGCGCCCGAGTTCCGCGCCAACGCACTTCGTGCGACCGGACGACTCGCGGCGGCATTGCTGTTGTTCACGCTCGCCGTCAACGCGCTGGCGTCAACGCGACTCGCACGCCAGGTGATCGCCACGCTGCTCGGCGCCGGCGCGGTGGTCGGCCTCATCGCCGTGCTCGAGCTCGCGCAGCTGCCGGCCGTGCTCGATCTCTTGAAGGTGTTCCGTCCCGGCTTCCACGTGGTCGGTGGCCAGCTGCGCGCGACCTCGACGCTGTTCTACCCGACGATCACGTCGATGTATCTCGAGGTGGTGTTCGCGCTCGGCCTGGTGTGGATTGCATCGAGCCGGCTGGCGTTCGTCGCTCTCGCGCTCGTCGGCGCCGGCATCATCGCCACCTTCACACGGGCCGGGTTGATCACGATGGCGATGAGCCTGTTGGTCTACGGCGGCCTGATCTACTACGCGCGACGGAAATGGGACCGCGAGCACACGATGCTCGCGGCGCTGGCCGTGGTGCTGATCGCGCTCGTCCTGGTGTCGCGATCGCCGCAGATGCTCGTCACGCGCATCAGTACCGACGTGTCGCAGGACTGGTACGGCGCGACCTACGACGTGCCCGACACGCTCACCCTTCGGCCGGGCATCTTCACCGACGTGCCCGTCACGCTTTCGAATCGAGGCTGGCTGACGTGGCAGTCGACGCAACTGCCGGTGTTTGCCCTCTCGTATCACTGGCTCTCGGCCGACACCGAAGAGTTGATGATCTACGACGGCCTGCGCACGCCCTTCACACAGCCGGTCGAGCCAGGCGGCGACGTCACCATCCAGGCGCGCGTACGGGCGCCCGGATATCCGGGCACCTATCTGCTCGTGTGGGACGTCGTGCAGGAGCATCGCACGTGGCTGAGTCTCGAAGGCGTGTTTCCCGGGCGCACCAGGGTGACGGTCGACGGCGAACCCGTTGGCGCGCCGCTGCCGACGCGTGGCCGCATGCCGACGGGGACGTTACGCATGCCGCGGCCGGTGCTGTGGAACACCGCGTGGGAGATCGCCAGGACGCGTCCGCTGCTCGGCATCGGTCCCGATAACTTCCGCCTGACCTATGGCCGCCATCTCGGGCTCGCGGCGTTCGACTCCCGCGTGCACGCCAACAACACCTATCTCGAGGTGCTCGTCGGCATGGGCGTAGTCGGCCTCGCGGCGCTGGTGTGGCTGATCATGGCCGCGTCGCGTTCGGCGATCGGCATGGTGCGGACGGCGGACGCCGGCTCGATGCCGTTAATTGCCGCCGCACTCGCCGCATGCCTCGCCATCGCCGCGCACGCCATCGTCGATTCGTTCCTGACCTTCACGTCAACCTACGTCGTCTTCGCGTTGGCGGCCGGCGTACTGTTTGGTCGCTCTCCGTGTCCTCCGTACTCCTCCGCCTGCCCTGAGCGAGACGCGCGTGATAGTGGCGCGTCGAGTCGAAGGGTGCCCTCGGAACGTCATGCGAATAGCGTTTGACGGCACGACGTTGACGCCCGGGCGCACCGGTGTTGGGTACTACACCGAGCACCTGCTGCAGCACCTGGCCCGTGAAGTCGAGCACACCGGCGACGAGATCGTCGTGCTGTCGAACCAGGCCGTCGACACCTTGCAGCCGCTGCCGCCTCACGTGCGCGTGCACGAGGGCCACCGCTTCCCGGTGCGCATCGGGTGGATGCAGCTGCGCGCGGCGCGCGCGCTCGATGCGGTGCGCCCCGACGTGGCGCATTTCACCAACGGCATGATGCCAATCGGCTCGCCGGTGTCGACGATCGTCACCGTGCACGACATGAGCCTGCGGCTCTATCCCTGGTGCCACCCGGTGCGGCGGCTGCTGCTCAACCGCCCGTTGATGCACGTCGCCATCCGCCAGGCCGAAGCGATCGTCACGGTCTCCCACAGCGCCCGCCGCGATCTGCTGCGGCTGCACGGCGTGGCTCCCGAACGGGTCTCGGTGGTGCACGAAGCCGCGAGCCCGGCGTTTTGTCCGATCACCGATCGGGCGCGGCTCGACGCCATCCGCGCCAAGTACGCGCTGCCGCCGAAATTCGTGCTGTATGTCGGCACGATCGAACCACGGAAGAACCTGTCGCGGTTGGTCGCCGCATTCGCGGACGCGCGTGCCCATGGCATTCCGCACCACCTGGTATGTGTTGGACCGTATGGATGGTCGTCGCGCGACCTGTCGGGGCGCATCGAACGGCTCGGCATCAAGGACGCGGTGCACTTCACGGGGTATGTCGATTTCGACGATTTGCCGGCGATCTACAGCCTCGGCGACGTCTTCGTGTTCCCGTCGCTCTACGAAGGTTTTGGATTGCCGGTAGTCGAGGCCATGGCGTGCGGCATTCCGGTGCTCACGTCGAACACCTCATCGCTCGGCGAGATCGCCGGCGACGCGGCCGAGACGATCGATCCCACGAGCACCGACGCGGTGGCGGATGCCCTCTACCGGCTGGCCACCGATCCCGAACGGCGCGTCGATCTCGTCCGGCGCGGTCTGGAACGCTCGCGCCGTTTCTCCTGGGCGCAGGCCGCGAAGGACATGCTCGCGGTCTATCACCGCGCCGCGGGCATGGCGACGGCACCGATGCCGCTGCCGTCATCGATCGCGGCTCCCGATCAGCAGGTGGCGGTGAAGTCGATGTCGCGGGAGCAATCGTCATGATGTCGTCGTTCGATCGCGGCCGCACGCCCCTCGACGATGCTCGGGGCCGGCCTGAGCCAGCTCGAAGGGCGCCGGCGGCCACGCTGGCGTTCGATCGGCTCGCGCGCACCTACGACATGCTCGTGTCGGGCGATGCCTTCGGCCATCAACGTCGCCAGACGCACGCGGCATTCACACGCTGGATCAAGCCGGGCTTCCGCGTGCTCGAGATCGGCTGCGGCACCGGAGTCGACACCGCGTTCCTTGCCGCCATGGGCGTGAAGGTGGTGGCGTGCGATCCTGCCGATGAAATGTTGAGCCGCACGAGGCGCCGGTTGGCCAAGGCCGGCACCGGCGATCGGGTCGGCATCCTGTCGTGCGGGCTGCAGGACCTGCCGACGTTTCTCGATGCGCTCGATCACGCGGAAGGGTTCGACGCGGTGGTGTCGAACTTCGGCGCCCTCAACTGCGTGCCATCGCTCGCTCCGCTCGGCGCCATCGGCGGCCGGCACCTGCGGCCGGGCGGCGCGATGATCCTCGGACTGATCGGCCGCACGTGTTTGTGGGAAACGCTGTACTTCACCGCCCGCGGCGACACCGCGAAGGCCGGGCGGCGCCGGCTGGCGAACGTCGCCGTGCCCGTGGCCGGCCTCGACGTGCCGACGTTCTATCACCGCCGCGCCGACATTCACGCCAGCCTCGGCGAAGGGTTCTCGCTCGACGGCGCCGTCGGCCTCGGCGTGCTGGTGCCGCCGCCGTATCTCGAGCTGCGCTGGCAGCAAGTGCCGGCGGCCATTCGCGGCGCCGTGGCCGCGTTGGATCGTCGCACCGCAGGCTGGCCGCTGCTCAACCAGCTCGGCGATCACACGCTGACCCGCTGGGTGAAGAGCCGGGTGCAGCATGGCTGACGTCCTGCTCGGCCAGGCGTACTACTTGCGCTTCGATCCGAAGCTGTGGGAAGCGCAGCAGCCCTACGCGCCGCTCGGCACGCTCTACGCCGCGTCGTACCTGCGCGAGCGCGGCCACACGCCGGCGCTCTTCGACGCGATGCTCGCCGATTCGGTCGCCGAGTGGAGCGAGGCCATCGCGCGCACCAAGCCGCGCTTCACGGCGATCTACGAGGACAGCTTCAACTACCTGAGCAAGATGTGCCTGCTGCGCATGCGCCAGGCGGCACTCGAGATGATCGATCGCTCGCGACAGGCCGGCGTGCCGATCGTGGTGTCGGGATCCGACGCCACCGATCACCCCGAGATCTACCTGCGGCGCGGCGCCACGGCCGTGATTCTCGGCGAAGGAGAAATCACGCTCGCCGATCTCGCCGATCGTCTTCACGACGGACAGCCCATCGACGACGTGCCCGGCATCGCCTATCTCGACGACGCCTGCGGCGTGCGCCGCAGCGCGGCGCGGTCGTTCATCAAGTCGCTCGACGAGCTGCCGTTCCCGGCCTGGGACCTGGTCGACATCGATCGCTATCGCCGCATCTGGCACGCGCGTCGCGGGTTCTACTCGATGAACCTCGCCACCACGCGCGGTTGTCCGTACCACTGCAACTGGTGCGCGAAGCCAATCTACGGTCAGCGTTATGCGGTGCGCAGCACGCAGGCGGTAGCCGACGAGATCGCGTGGCTGCGGCAGAACTTCGCACCCGATCACTTGTGGATCGTTGATGACGTGTTCGGTCTCAAGCCCGGGTGGGTCGAGGAGTTCGCCGCCATCGTCGGCGGCCAGGGCCAGCCATTGCCGTTCCGTTGCCTGATGCGCGCCGACCAGGTGACGACCGGGATCGCGCGGGCGCTCGCCGCGTCGGGCTGCACCATGTTGTGGATGGGCGCCGAGTCGGGCTCACAAAAGGTCCTCGATGCCATGGAGAAGGGGCTGCGCGTCGACGACATCCGCGTCGCGAGCCGACTGCTCAAGGCCGCCGGCATCGAGGTTGGCTTCTTCCTGCAGTTTGGGTACCCCGGCGAAACGTGGGACGACATCGAGGCCACGCTGCAGCTGACACGCGAGCTGGAGCCGTCGGACATCGGCGTGTCGGTGTCGTATCCGCTTCCCGGGACGCGGTTCTACGAGCGCGTCCAGCAGGAGCTCGGGCCCAAGCAGAACTGGATCGACTCGAACGATCTGTCGACGATGTACAAGGCCAAGTACGCGCCGGAGGTGTACCGCGGCGTGCATGGCCTGGTGCATCACGAGTTCCGCGCGCGCAAGTCGGCGCATGCGTTGGCGGACCTGCTCGACAGCCCGTGGCGGGCGCGGCCGCGTCACCTGCGGCGGGTGGCCTCGTGGATCTACAACCGCGCCGCGCTGGCGGTGAAACGCCGTCGCGTCTTGAACCTTTTGGGCGAACCCTCGTGATGACCCCACGCCCACGCGTCGTGCTCTACAACCCGCGCGCGGTGTTTTTCACCATGCCCCTCTCGCTGGTGGCGCTGGCGTCCGCGCTCGATCGCGAGCAGGTCGACGTCGTGATCATCGACGGCCGGCTCGAGGCCGATCCAGTGCGCACCGTGGCCGAAGCGGCCAGGGGCGCGTTGTGCGTCGGCGTCACGGTGCTGACCGGTGCGCCCATTCACGACGCGCTCGCGGTGTCGAGGGCGGTCAAGGTCGCCGCGCCGGATTGTCCCGTCGTATGGGGCGGCTGGCATCCGTCGCTGTTTGCCGAGGAGTGCCTGGCCGAGCCGTCCGTGGACGTCGTGGTGTCCGGCCAGGGCGAAGACGCCTTTCGCGACATCATCACGCGGCTCCTCAACGGCGAGTCGGTGCACGGCGCGATGACCTTGCCGCTGAAAGACCTGAACACCTTTCCTGCGCACGACTACTCGTTGATTCCGGTGGAGCGCTACTTCGCGCTCAAGGGCGCGCGGCAGGTGGACTACATCTCGTCGCAAGGCTGCCGATTTCGCTGCGCCTTCTGCGCCGACCCGGCGGTGTTCGCTCGCGGCTGGACCGGCCTGACGCCGGAACGGATCGGTGAGGAAGTGGAAGCGCTGTATCGGCAGTACAAGATGGAGGATCTCGCGTTTCAGGACGAGACCTTCTTCACGCACGCTCCGCGCGTCGATGCGCTGGCCGAACAATTCCTGCAGCGCCGGCTGCCGATCACCTGGACGGCGACGCTCCGCGCCGATCAGGCGTGCCGGCTCGGCGACGGGCTGTTCGCGAAGGCGGTCCGCTCCGGCTTGCGGCGCGTGATGGTTGGCGTGGAATCCGGATCGCAGGAGATGCTCGATCGGCTTCAGAAAGACATGAAGCTCGATCAGGTGCGCGTCACCGCCGAGATGTGCGCGCGGCATCGCGTCGGCGCCATCTTCAATTTCATCGTCGGGTTTCCCGGGGAATCAGAGCAGAGCATGCAGGCGACGCTGGCACTCGCCAAGTCGCTCGGTCGCGCCAACCCCGCGTTCGAGACGCCGATCTTCTACTACCGTCCCTATCCCGGCAACCCGATGGCGGACCAATCAGCGGCGCAGGGCTACGTGTTTCCGCGCGGCCTCGAGGAATGGGCGGACTTCGACTACGTCGGCGGGCGCGGGCCGTGGATCTCGGCCGAGCAGTGGCGCACGATCGAGCGCTTCAAGTTCTACAGCCGCCACGCCTGGAAGCCGGGTGCATGGCGATGGCCGCTGCGCGCCACTTCGCAGTGGCGATGCAACCGCGATTGGTACGGGATGCCGTTCGAAAAAATGATCGTGGACTTCCTTCGCCCTCCTCAGCAGGTCTCATAAATGGATGTGCTGTTAGCCAACGCGTACATGCTTTCCCTCGACGCCGAGGAGCAGCGCGTGATGCGTCCGCACCCGCCGCTGGGGCTGCTCTATCTCTCCTCGCACCTGAAATCGCGCGGTGTGGACGTTGGCGTGTTCGACGGCACGTTCCAGTCGCTCGAAGCCTTCGCCAACACGCTGCAGCGAGAGCGGCCGCCGGTGGTCGGCATTGCCGCGAACCTGATGACAAAACGCAACGCCCTCGCGATGATCGCGCTGGCGAAGCAGCTGGGGTCTCACGTCATCATCGGCGGTCCCGATCCGCCTCATCACGCTGCCGCCTATCTCGAGTCCGGCGCCGACGTCGTGGTGGTCGGTGAAGGCGAGCAGACCCTCGAGGCGTTACTACCGGTTCTGCTTGCCCGCCGTCCCGTCCGCCGTAGCCTTGGCGGAGGTGGAAGTCCTGGCCCGGGTGAGCGCTCGTCCGCCGACTGGGCGTCGATTCAAGGCATTGTCTTCACGTCGCCGGACGGCGAGATCGTGCGCACGCCGCCGCGACCGCTGTTGCCCGACCTCGATGGCCAGCCGTTTCCGGACCGCGCCGCGATCGATCTGCCGGCATACCTCGAGGCGTGGCGTGGGCGTCATGGCGTCGGCACGGTGTCGTTGATCACCGCGCGCGGCTGTCCATATACCTGCACGTGGTGCAGCCGTTCGGTGTTCGGCGAAACGCACCGGCGGCGCTCGGTGACCAGCGTGGCGGACGAAGTCGACGCGATCGTCGATCGCTATCACCCCGAGCGGCTGTGGTACGCAGACGACGTTTTCGCGATTCACCGCGGCTGGACCATCGACTACGCCCGCGAGCTCGAACGCCGGCGCCTGCGCCTGCCGTTCGAATGCATCTCGCGCGCCGAGCGCATCGATGACGACGTGGCGGACGCGCTGGTGAGCCTGGGTTGCTTCCGCGTGTGGATCGGATCGGAGAGCGGCTCGCAGCGGATCCTCGACGCGATGAAGCGCAAGGTCCACGTCGACCAGGTCCGCGACACCGCAGCCCGGCTGCGCCGCAGGGGCATCGAGGTGGGGATGTTCATCATGCTCGGCTACGATGGCGAGCAGATGTCCGACTTGAAGGCGACGGTCGATCACCTGAAGCGCTCCGATCCCGATGTGTTCCTGACGACGGTGTCGTATCCGATCAAGGGCACGCCGTACTACGACTCCATCGCGGATCGGCTGTCGTCGCCGAAGCCGTGGCATGCCGCCACCGATCGTGATCTGGTGGTCCGCGGCCGGCCGGTGAAGCGCTATTACGACTTTGCCCGCCGGTGGATGACCGCCGAAGTGGCGCGCGATCAGTACTGGCGGCGCGGACGCTACGCGCGGGCGGCGCGCTCGGCGTCGTCGGCCCTGGTTGGCCGGATCGGCATGGCGGTGACGGAACATTGGAGGGAGCGGTGATCGTTCTCTTCAACCCGTGGAGCACGCCGTCGCCGAAGAAGCCCTTGCCAATGTCGCTGCTGGCGCTCGGCTCGATGCTCGAAGGCGAGCTCGATTACTGCATCGTTGACGGCAACGCCGACGCGGATCCGATCGCGAAGATCCTGGCGGTGGAGGAGAAGACGCGGATCACCGCGGTGGCGGTCACCGTGATGCCGGGGCCGCAGCTGCGCTCGGCGGTGATGGGCTGCCGGCAGTTGAAGCGCATGCTGCCGTACGTGCCGATCATCTGGGGCGGCTATTTTCCGTCGCAGCATGCCGAGGCGTGTCTGAGCGAATCGACGGTGGACATCTGCATTCGCGGGCAGGGCGAGCACACCTTCTACGAGGTGATCCGGGCGCTGCGGTCGGGCACCGATCTGTCGTCGATCGCGGGCGTGACCTACCGCAAGAACGGCACCATCCATCACACCGCGCCACGGGCGCTGTTGGCGCTCGACGCATTGCCGCCGTGGCCCTATCACCGGCTGCCGATGGAGCGCTACTTCCACGCGCATTACCTCGGCAACCGCGTGGCCACGCACCACTCGTCGTTCGGCTGCCCGTTCGCGTGCAACTTCTGCGCGGTGGTGGGCATGTCGAATCGCAAGTGGGTGTCGCAGTCGCCGGAGCGTGTGTGGGAGGTGCTCGAGAAGTTCCGGAAGATCTACGGCGCCGACGCGGTGCAATTTCACGACATGGACTTCTTCATCGCCGAGGCGCGCACGCAGGAGATCGCCGATCGCATCACCGAGCTGAACATGACGTGGTGGGCGCTCGGCCGCGTCGACGAGCTGATGCGCTATAAGGACACGACGTGGGCGGCGATGAAGCGCAGCGGACTGAAGATGGTGTTTTGCGGCGCGGAGTCCGGCTCCACCGACACGCTGCAGCGAATGAACAAGGGCGGCACGGCGACGGCGGACCTGACGATCGAACTGGCGCGGCGGATGAAGACCTACGGCATCGTCCCCGAGTTTTCGTTCGTCGTCGGTAATCCGCCGGATCCAGAGGCCGATCTCGCCCACACGCTGTCGTTCATCCGGCGCATCAAGCAGATCAACGAGGCCGCGGAGATCATCCTCTACGTCTATTCGCCAGTGCCGATGGCCGGCACGTTCTACGAAGCGGCGCAGCACGCGGGCTTCCGTTTTCCTGAAACGCTGGAGGGGTGGGTCAGCGAACGCTGGCAGGCCTTCTCGCTGCGGCGCGATCCGAGCACGCCCTGGTCGCACGGCGACGTGCGTCGGAAGGTACGCGACTTTGAAAGCGTGCTCAACGCCTATTACCCGACCGTC
This sequence comes from Acidobacteriota bacterium, assembly GCA_032155105.1. Taxonomy (GTDB): domain Bacteria; phylum Acidobacteriota; class Vicinamibacteria; order Vicinamibacterales; family UBA2999; genus 12-FULL-67-14b. Next base: position 541 of record JALDXK010000008.1, on the reverse strand, counting down.
ACCGACACGCGCATGACGCCGGCGAGGCGGCGCCTGTTGCGGGCCGCCTCGGCGTGGCGGTATCACGCCAGGGCGTACGCGCGACCGCTCGAGCTGAATCTTTTGCAGCGGGCCTTCCACTACCAGCGGCCGGAGACCACCGGGTTCTAGCCATGCGATGGCCGTTCGTGCGATCCCGGAGCGACAGCGTCGAAATGCTTGAACCGCAGGCGGCGTATGCGATCTGGGCGGCGACCTATTCGCCGCATGCGCACAACCGGCTGATGGAGATCGAGCAGCAGACGGTGCTGTCGCTGTTGCCGGCGGTCAGTGGCTTGACGGCGCTCGATGCCGGTTGCGGCAGCGGCCGGTATCTGCTGGCGCTCGGTAGCCGTGGCGCAAAGGCGCTCGGCATCGATCTGTCGATGCCGATGCTCGCGCGCGCCCGCGCGGCCGGCTCCCTCATCGCGCGCGCTGATGTCTGCGCGCTGCCGTTCCATTCGATGTCGATCGACGTGATCGTGTGCGGCCTCGTGCTCGGCGACATCGCTCATCTCGAGAT
>JALDXK010000007.1:0-27408 GCA_032155105.1 Acidobacteriota bacterium | reverse complement strand
CCGCGCCGCGGAGGCAGGGTGGCGCTCCAAGCAGACACCGCTGGCGTCCGCTTCTACAACCTGCACTTGGAAAGCGGAGATGCAGATCCTATTCGCCAAGAACAGCTCGAAGAGGTAATGCGCTCGCACGGCTCGACATCTTCAACAGTCACGATCATTGGTGGTGATCTCAATACCGGCGCAGGCGCTCGCGACAGACTGCTACAGCGGATGACGGGCGCCGGGTTTGTCGACGCGCTCGGGCCGGTCGGTAGCCGCCGCACCTCATCCAAATATCGACAACCGGTCGACTGGATTTTCGCGAGCGGAGTCGAAGGCGTCGGCGGCCACGTGGAGTCCATTCAAGGGGTTTCGGATCACTACCCGCTCTTTTCAACCATTACGGTCGGTTCACGCTGAACCGAAGCCGCCCGTGCCTGAACAACGGCCGGACTCCGTGGTCAGCGGTCGATGACGGCCATGTTGCCCTCGTCGTGCCGCTCGCCCGCGGGCGGCGTCAGGTTGTTCATCCGTTCGATGTATCCAGCGCTCAGCTCGATGCGGTCCGCCCACCTCGCTCGGCTTCGCGAGACGTCCAAGCGGAATGCCGCCGAGCGACTACTTTGCATAGACGGTGTCAGTTGGCCCCGTCCACGCGGTCGGGAAACTGTGCGGCGAGCGCATAACCCACCATGTTGCCGGCCATCGACGATGGCCAGCCTCCTTGCGGATCTGACGGCCGCGGAAGTCTAGTACGTTCGCCACTGGTCACGTCGCGCTCGATGAGGACCGCGTTCTCGGTTTGAGCCTTCCAGTGGCAGACTGGTCGGCAAGATGGTTAATGCTGGGCGACCTCACGAGTCTGGACACCTGGCCGGCGTGCTTGAGGAGCCGCTCGACTTCGCCGGTGTGGGAGGGCGGCTGAGTGGTACTGTCGTACGCCCCGAACGTGGTGACCCTGTTCCAGCAGCGCTGCTCATCAACGGGTCTGGTCCGCTGGACCGCGACTCGAACATGCCTGGCCAGACTCTGGATGTCGCGAGAGCGTTAGCGACACACCTCTCACAGCACGGCATCGCTTCGTTGCGGTATGACAAGCGGGGAGTCGCCGCCTCACCGGGAGACTATCTGCGCACCGGCTTCGACGAGGAAACGCTCGACGCGCAGCGTGCCATTGATGCGTTGCGTGGTGCCGCTGGTATTGACCGCCACAAGGTCTGCGTGATCGGTCACTCGGTGGGGGCCACAATCGCAATCAGACTCGCCGCTGCACAGAAGTGGCTTGCGGCCGCCGTCCTTCTGAGCGGGGCGGCGCGTAGCGGCCTAGAGGTGATGCGACAACAATCCGAGCGGATTGCCGCGACAATACCCTGGTGGCGGCGTCCTCGCCGGTTCATGAGGATTCAGGACCGCGAGCGGCAGCGCCTGCTCGAATCGCGCGACGATGTCATTGCCGTTGAAGGCCAGGAGCTCCCCGCCCGATGGTTTCGTGAGTACATGCACTACGATCCCGCGCCCGACCTGAGCCGGATCGCGTGCCCGGTATTGGCGATTACGGGCCGGAGCGACGTGCAGGTCGACTGCAGAGACGTCGAACAGATGGGGCGCACGGTATGCTCCGAGTTCACTGGCTATACACCCGAACACTTGACGCACTTACTTAGGATCGATGCCGGTCCGCCTGGGCTTCGGACGTACCCGGGGCAGATGCGCCGGCCCGTGGACGCCGGAGCGCTCAATGTCATCAGCGCGTGGCTTGGCCATCGGCTGGCGCGTGCCGTCGATGCAACCATCACTCAAGGAATCTGACAGTGCTCGGCGCCATCGCCGACACGAAGTCGTCACGTCGGAGTCGGCGGGGTGACCCATTTTCCGCCGGCATTCTCGTGGTGCGACTTGGTTGAGCGCACATGTTCCGGGTGACGGCGCGCTGTCGCGGTGACGAGGCCATCGCTTTGCGATCGCCACAGCGAGGCCATTCATCTCGCGCGTCACGCCAGTGAATTGGGAGCGTGATCGGGACGGCCGCACTGTCCCCACGATTGTCCCTGAGACGCGCCAAAACAGCGGGTCGGGAGCCAACGCCAGCCAACTCGATCGATCTGTGAAGTGGAAGAGAGTGAAGGATTTACGAGGAAAAATGAAGATGGCCGACGGGCTGATCGACGTTTAGCAAACCGCCGCCTTCAGCCTCTCGGCCACCTCACCGCAGACGCTAAGTGTACGTGAAATCAGGAATTGCCTGATCCAACATTTTTCTTTGGGACCTGTAGCGGTTTTTCAAACCGCCGCCTTCGTCGAATTCGGCCCGAAAATCGCCTGATTTCACGATGAGAGATCGGCGGACTTTGGGCACACTCGCGAAAAGGCATTGAGAATCCGGAACGCACAGATGGCGCCGCATCAGAGAGGCGCTGGACTGTTCGTTGACAATGCGCGAAAGGCCTCCCTCGTGGACGACGTGAAGCTGCCGAGTGCGGCGACAAAGGCGATTCGAGCCTACACGTCCCTTCGCAGGAGGGCCGACGAAGAGGATCGACGCGCAGCCCGCGCGGCTCGACGCGCCGTCCGCGTACTGCGAACCGGAAAGCTGAAGATGAGCGCGCGCGACGCCGCTCGGCTCCTCGGGCTGTCGCATCAGCGCGTGCACCAGCTCACACAAGACGAAGGAAGCCGATAGAGCGTCCGAGCATGCACGCAAGCGCATTGGCGATGATGGCCACCGCCGGCACGCGAGTCCGCGAGTGGTCACGCGCCGATTACGGGCACTCACCGACCCTTGAGCAGCTCCTGCCAGTTGAGAAAGTCCTTCACCGCTGGTCCTTGTATGCCGTCGACCTGACGCAACACGAAATGCTGGCCATCGGGCGCAGCCGCCCAATGGCGGCGGTTGTCGATCAGCGCCGCAAAGCGGACGTGCGCAGGAAACACCAGTCTCGGCACGCCTGGTCGCAGGCTGCTGCCCGTCAACGTCAGCTCCGCTGAGTACAACACCGTCGCCGTGGAATCCTGGGCATGAGGCGCCTGCCAGAACAACTCTCGTCCATCGCCGCGCCACTGCGGAATCGCACCAGGAACGGCTGAGACGCGCACCGGCGCGCCAGTTCCCGGAAACGCGCGAACGTAGATGTGATGCTCACCCGAATCGTTCGATTGATACGCGATCCAGCAGCCGTCCGGCGAGACTTCGCCATTCGCTTGCAATCCGGGCGTTGCAACAACAGGGATGGGTTCGCCGGCCGTGACAGGGACCGCCATGATGTCCTGTCCCGTTTGCTCACCCGCCGACTGGACGAGTACGAAGCGGCCATCAGGCGTCCACCCCGTCACGCGCACGTCGGTTCCGCCTCCGACCAACGGGCCAACCTTCATCAGCAACTGCTCCCGCCCATCAGCGAGGGCGATGCGGAAGATTCCCTGTATGTCCGCGCGTCGCGAGACATAGGCCAGCGCGGAGCCATCTGGAGACCACATCGGGTCGGAATCGATGCCGGCCTGTCTCGTCACGCGTGTGGGCCCCCCAGTGCGGACATCTACTACCCAGATGTCCCAGTTGTCGGTCGCTGGGTCCATGCGAGTGCCCGCGACGCGCGCACCGTCTGGTGACATCTCGGGATTGAGCAGCTCACTGTTGGGTGGCTGGGGCAACGTGCTCACGACAGTGCCTCGCCGATCGACCCAGTTGGCCTGGCCTCGCTGACCGCCGTTCGTCGTCCCAAACGCCAGTATCCCGGTCTCGGACACATCGAAGCGGGCGAAGGTCTGGACGCTCCCCGGCGCCGCTTCCGCCGTGATCGCTTGTGGCTCACCGCTCAGCGTGAGCGTGCGGTGGTCGAAGGTTGCGCCACGAGCGTGGCGCCGCGCTGAAACAGCAGGTGGCCCGCGCTGTAGAGGCCCGGTGCATCCGACGCGACAATCGACCTCGATTCGCACGAGTCGAGCGAACCGACGCGCACCGAGCGCCGCCCGTCAGACGTCACCGCCCAATACAGAAAATGGCGGCCATTGGGCAGGAACCTGGGATATAGCCGACGCGTGTCTTCACCCCCGTCGTCGAGCTCCACTGGCGGGGGCGTACCCTCCGAGATGGTGACTCGAGAAAACGCCGCCTGTGCGCCATGGATTAGAAGAACGCCGTCACGACTCCAGCTGCAGTTGCCTCCCGCTGCGGGCCCTTGGGTGAACGTGATCGCAGGACCGCCGCGAAGATCCATCCTGACGAAGTCGCCGTTCGGACGCCGCAGCACAAGGCTGCCGCTGTCGGGAGACCAGGCTTCTCGAGGCACCGTCGCAGAAGACGCTCGACAGACGGCGGCGTCGAAGTGGGCAGCTGGGACCAATTCGGCTCTCTCGTCACGACGGCGGAGATGGTTTCGGTGATGTCCTCACCCTCGAACGCGCGGCGCGCGGTGAGAATCTCGAACAGCACACAACCGAACGCCCAGATGTCGGCGCGGCGATCGACCGGTTTGCCTTTCGCCTGCTCCGGCGCCATCGGGCACCGATTGAGAGGCTCATTTGCCACCCTGCGCGTTGCGTGCGTGCACTTCGTTGAGCCAGTTCTGCACGACGACGATGTGATCCGATCGGATGCTGCCGTCTTCCTTGATGGCGAGGATGCGACCGTCCGGCGCGATATCGAACGGCTTCGCCCCCGCGGTGACCCGCACGAGCAGCGGGTCGTTGACGATCATCCGAGGAGCGGCGCTCTGCAACGCCGGCTGCGTCGTGATGGCACTGCTCGAGATCGCGCTGCCAGCCACGAAGTAGATCGAGTCGCCGCGCCTGGTCCACGTCGGCCAGGATCCGCCGTCTCGCGAGACCTGGACCCTGGCGGCCGCCGACGGGTAGCTCTGCACGTACACTTCGAGACGCCCGGATTCGTTCGACTCGTAGGCCAGCCAGCGCCCATCCGGCGACAGCGCAGGCGACTGCACAATGTGGTTCCCGACGTGGTCGACGATGATCGAGGCGCTTGGCGGAGTGCGGTCGAGAGCGAGCCGCATCGGCGAGCGACGGCCGGTCTGCGAATCGCGGCGCGAGATCAACAGCCCCCGTCCATCGGGCGTCCACTGCGAGACCACATCCTCGAGGGCGTCGGCGACGAGCACCTCCCAGTTCCGCCCGGGCTCCGCCGCGACGCGTGCCACGGTCAAGCTGTTTGTCCCCGGCTGCCGCACCATGCCGGCAATCCACTTGCCGTCCGGACTCCACGACGGCGTGCCGGATCCCGGTCTTGCCAGGGCGGTCAGCGGTCCTCCGCCGGCGTCCGCCACATGCAGCGCGGAGCTGCTATCGTCGGCGATGGCGATGGCCGCGCGCCTGCCATCCGGGCTGAACGCGACGCTGTAGAACCCCTGCTGCCCGAAGTCGACGTCCGACACTTGACCGTCAGGCGAAATCGAGACGAGCGAGCGGCGTTTGAAGTCCGGCGCCGGCACATACGCAAATGTGCCGTTCGACGAGAGAACCGCGCCGTTGTCGGCCGCGTCCGAATTGAGAAGCTCAGGGGAGCCAAGCCGGCCTTCCTCATAGCGCGCGCCCACCACCGATCGCGCGCGGACAAAGAGCAACTCTCGGCCCTCGGCAAAGCCGAACGCCGTGCCGCCGGCTCGCAGTGTCGTGCGGACGTTCGTCGATAGGGTGAGGAGCGAGACCGACTCTTCGTCGAGGGCGGCGGTATTGGCGTTGACGGAGAACAGCAGTGTCCGGCCGGCGTCCGCGAAGACCGGCCATTCGTGCGAGCGCTCGCCGCGCGCGGCATCGAGCGTCGTCACCTGTGCCGGTGGTGCCCCGCCGTCTGCCGGGACCTTCCAGAGCGGGCTCAACTCGTGCGGTGCGAAGTAGATTGCGTCCTCGGTCGGATGCCACGCCAGTCCGTGGGAGTGCACGGCGTCGGCAAGAACCGCCGGGGAACCGCCGTCGAGATTGACCTTACGGATTTTGTTGCCGGCATGAAACGCCAGCCATCGTCCGTCGGGTGAGAACGCCGGGTCGCGGGCGCCTTCAGTCCCGGAGACCTGCTGCGGCGCGAGGGTGTCGACGCGTCGAACGTAGATGTGCTGTCCGGCCGCGCCGCGTGCGATGAAGGCGATCCGCTGGCCGTCGGGCGACACCGCCACCTCGCGATGGCCGGTCACGAGCTGCGTCCCAGGCGGCGGGGAAATGACGAAGCGCGTCACCGGAACCGGTGTCGATGGAACGGCAGCCCCCCGGGCGCCGAGCGCGTACGCACCGGCCGCGGCGGCGATGGCGGCGGCGGCAAGACCGAGTCCCATCGCCAAGGGCGATCGTTCCCGGGTGGTTCGCGCCGCCACGCCAGTATGAGCGGTATCAAGTGCCTCTTCGATGTCGAGCCTGGCATCGGCCGCCGCGGCCAGACGCTTCCGACGATCTTTCGTGAGACAGCGGCGCAGCAGTCGGTGAACCGGAATGGGCGTTTCCGCCGGAAGGTCGCCCCATCGAGGCTCCTCTTTCACGACCGCCGCGAGCGCGTCGGTCACAGTCTGCCCGGCAAAGACGCGCATGCCGGTGAGCATCTCGAACAGCACGCACCCGAACGCCCACAGGTCGGTCCGCCCATCGACCGTCTGGCCGCGCGCCTGCTCCGGCGACATGTATGCCGCGGTGCCGAGGATCACGCCCTGCATGGTCATTGCCGGCGAGGTGATGCTCGCGGAGTGGTCCGCCGCCGCTCTCGCCGGGTTCGTGCCGAGCGCTTTGGCGAGACCAAAGTCGAGCACCTTGACCGTGCCGTCCGGCCGCACCTTGATGTTCGCGGGCTTGAGATCGCGATGAATGATGCCGGCGTCGTGCGCGGCCTCGAGCGCCTCGGCGATCTGTCGCGCGATGGAAAGCGCCTCGTCGACCGGGATCTGTCTGCGCGCAATGCGATCCGCCAGAGTCTCGCCCTCGACGAGCTCCATAATCAGCGCGCGTGTCGTCCCGGAATCCTCAATCCCGTGGATGTGCGCGATGTGCGGATGATTCAACGCCGCGAGCGTCTTCGCCTCGCGCTCGAAGCGCATCAGGCGATCGGGGTCGCTCGCAAACGATTCCGGCAGGATCTTGAGCGCGACGTCGCGATCGAGCTTCGTATCGCGCGCGCGATAGACCTCGCCCATCCCGCCTTCGCCAAGTCGGGCAAGCACTTCATGTGCGCCGATGCGGGTGCCTGCGTTCAGCGACATCGCACCGCTAAGGCGACGCCACCCGGCGCCGCAACTCTTCACTCCAATTCAGCACGACGACGATCTGTGGTGCCGTCCGTGACTGCGTTGCAGCGGGTTTGATCATCAGAAACCGGCCGTCAGGTGCGACATCATACGACGGCGGTTGATCAGTGGTGAGATACCGGCTCTCGAACAGGAAGGTCGCTGGCTTGAATCCGAACGTCGAGCCGAAACTCACGGCGACCGCCATCATGCGTCGCCCCTCCAGGTAATAGAGCTCGTCTCCGCGGCGGGACCAGACCGGTTCGGTGCCACCGTTCGGCGACACGCGCACGGGCACCCCCGATCCAACAGCAGGGCGAACCCACAATTCCATTTGGCCGGTTCGATTGGACGCATACGCAAGCCACCGGCCGTCTGGCGACAGGCTGGCACCCTCGACTCCTTCACGAAACGGCGCATCAACAACCGCCTCGCGCGCGTCAGGCTTGTCGATCAGCCAGCTCACGATATCGCTGCTGGCAGCCGCATTGCTTCTTCGTCGATCGACCTCCACGGCAAAAACGCGTCCGTCCTGACTCAACGCGATGGGATGAAAATGACCGGGCGCGGAGATCGCGACGGGCTTCTGATCACTGCCGTCCGCCGCGATCGCCGACAAACCCATCGGCGGCGTCGAGTTCTCCACGACGACCCGTCGTCCGTCGGCGGTCCAAATCGGCGAGAGGTACCCGCCACCCGTAGTCAGCCTGATCGGGGGAGTGCCGCTCACGTCATAGACCCACACGTCGCTGGAGACGACGAGCGCCACACGGCGCCCATCGGGCGACACTCGCAGGTGGTGAAGGCCGTTGAGGTCCTCGGCCACGAGCATGCCTTCTTCGCGGCCGGTCCGCGACACCCACACCAGCTTCACGCGCTGCGCGGCGGTCGGCGGCACGACGTACACAAGCGATCCATTCGACGAGATGTTGAAGTCGACCCCGCCCTCGGGCTTGCTGACCACGCCCTCCAAGACCGCAACAGGATTGCCCCGCACTTGCAGCGTCGCGAGATCGAAGACCACGGCACGCAAGGTATTGTTGACGCCGTACACCAGATGGCCGGACGGAGAATACTGCGCGTTCGTGCCCACGGGGATCAGGAGACGCTGCTTATTGGTCTGACGATCGAAGAGCGCGATCTCGCTTCGAGAGGCGTCGCCTTCACCAATCACGCGTGTGAACAGCACGGCGCGTGAGCCCGGGAGGATCTGAGGCCACCGATGGCCCACTTCCCCTCTCGTCTGATCGGGAGTGGTGAGCGTGCGTGTCTGTCCTCCGACCTCGGGCAACTCAAGGAGCCCACCGGGACCCATCTCGCCGAACACGATCGTTCCATCCTCTGCCCAACTGGCCCCGCGCACTAAGCCCACCCGGTTGAGGAGCCTGATGGCCGGCCCGCCTTCGATGGGCATCTTCTCCATGGTTTGACCGACGACATCGTTGAAAGCCACCCAGGCGCCATCGGGTGAGAAGAAAGGTGTCACGCTCCCCTCGTACCCCTGCAGCAGACTCGCCGATTGCAGCTGGTTCAGCGCGCGTGCGGCGAGTCCACCACCAGCCGCCGATGTGACGTAGGCGATGCGGCTGCCGTCGCGGCTTATGGCGACGTCCGACGCGTTCGGGGTGATCCTCAGCGCCGGATCGTCAGGCGTCGTGAGGACGACGCGGACAGGATCTGCGGGAGCTGGCGCGGAACTGCGCATGCGTGCGGCCACGCCCACAAGAAGGCCGCCGATCAGGAGACCCGCGGCGGCAACCATCGTGTACGTCCACGGCGAACGCGCGGCGGTTGCCCTGGTCGAGGTGCTCTCCACATCGAACGCCCCTGCGAGTGCGAGCCTTACGTCGGCGATGTCGTGAATACGCTCGCGCGGATCTTTCTGCAGGCAGCGTTGGAGCACCATCGGGATCCGCGCGGGCAGATGCGGATCGAGTGCGCTCCAGTCCGGCTCTGTGTGCAGGACGGCGCCGAGCGTTTCCGTGACAGCGTCGCCGCCGAACGCACGCTTCCCTGTCAGCATCTCGTACAACACGCAGCCGAACGCCCAGACGTCGGCGCGCCGATCGACGGGCTTGCCCTTCGCCTGTTCCGGAGCCATGTAGGCGGCGGTGCCGAGAATCACGCCGTGCATCGTGACGGCTGGCGAGGTCATCGTCGGGGAGTTGAGCAGCTCGTTCCCACCTGCCGCGCCGGCCACGCCCGCCTTCGCCAGGCCGAAGTCGAGCACCTTGACCGCCCCGTCCGGGCGTACCTTGATGTTGGCGGGCTTGAGATCGCGATGGATGATGTCGGCGTCGTGCGCGGCCTCGAGCGCCTCGGCGATCTGCCGCGCGATGGGCAGCGCCTCGTCGAGCGGCATCACCCCGCGCGCGATTCGCTGCGCCAGGTCCTCGCCCTCGACGAGCTCCATGACCAGCGCGCGCGTCGTTCCCGAATCCTCAACCCCATGGATCTGCGCGATGTGCGGATGATTCAGCGCGGCGAGCGTCTTCGCCTCGCGCTCGAACCGCATCAGGCGATCGGGGTCGCTCGCAAGCGATTCCGGCAGGATCTTGAGCGCGACGTCGCGATCGAGCCGGTTGTCCCGGGCGCGATACACAGCCCCCATGCCGCCTTCGCCCAGCTTGCCGAAGACCTCGTAGGGGCCGAGCCGTGTTCCGGGCGCCAGGGTCATGGGACGGCGACAGCTTACTGCGAACCCGGCCAGGCCGTGGTCACGGGAATCACGCCACGGCAGCTCCGGTCAGAAGGGATAGCGACAGCACAGGCCGGAGAAGCGCGCAAACTCGCCATCCGTCGTCATCCTTTGCAGCGGGCTTCGATTGCCAGCGGCGCCAACACCAGTCCTTACACTTCCTTGAGGCGGCCAGAGGCATACTTGTGGAGCAGACTTGAGATAAGCGTCTGATACGGCAAGCCGGACTTCCAGTCGCCCCGCTCGACGGACTCGAGCAGCTCCTTCTCGTCGGCGTCAATCTTCATGGTCCGACTCCTCACCGAGGTACTCCTTCGTCGCCTTCCGGCTCGGGATGATCGTCTTCAGGAACACCGTGTGCTCGTCCTCTACGAACGGCACCAGGTACACATACCGGTCGCGTCGAACGACGAAGATGCGCTGGTCGGCGTAACGGCTGGGATTCGGGTGTTCCAGGATGTCGAGCAGGTCACCGCGCTCGATGTGGAAGACGATGTCCTCGAACCCGATGCCGCGCTCCGCCCTGAGCTTCGCGCTTTTCGCGTCGATCGGCAGCCAACGCCATCCAAGTGGCGCACGGCGCTCTTTTCGCATGAGCTGGCGTCCACTTCTCTGGTCAGTCACGCGTCGAGGAGCGTGGCGCGCGCGGATCTGACGGGCGAACCGGCCCGACCGGCAAGCGCCGGTCTGAAAACCGCTGGCAATTCCAGTGGCCGCAAGATCGCTCAGGAGCTACCGCGCCAGCGGTCCGCTGGGCTGATACGCGTTCCGACGCGTCAGGAGAAGTAGAGAAGTGCCCGGAGCTGCCTACGGACGGTCGGCTTCTGCAAAGCGACATAGCCAGCGAGCTCGTACTCGTTGAACACGCGCCAAATCGCTGCAAGGAATCGCGGCAGCTCGCGCGCGAACGCGACGTCGTGCCGGGCGGCGCCCGCAAACATCCGCAGTTTCTCGCCGACAAGATAGTCGAGCGCGTCCTTCACCCCGAAGCTGCGCTTGATCGCCCGCGTCGCGTGGCATTGATCGATCCAGATCTTCTCGAAGCGCATGATGGGGAGCAATATACGCGCGTCGTCATCCATCTGCAAACGTCGCGTTGGGCAATGGGCCATTGCGCTGCGCGCTGGGGGGGTGTCCCGCAAGGCCTACGGCAGCTTTAGCACGACCGTCTGCAGTCCAGGGACGTCGGCGAAGTCTTTCGCGTTCGACGTGAGCAATCGGAAGTCACGTTGAATCGCTTGCGCCGCGAGCCACAGGTCGTTGACGCGAACGTGTGGATCTCTTCCGGCCTTTCTCAGTTTGGCAGCCAGGCTGCCGAAGATTTCGGCCGTTCCGACAGTGATCCTTAGTTGGGGTTTTCGACGGAGCCGACGGAGCATCGCAGCGGCTCGCTGCTTCTGCGGACCGGATCGCAGCAGGTCAAAACCGAGCCGGATTTCGGCGACATTCACCGGCGAAAGATACACAGGAGCCTGCCGAGTGATGGCATGGATATCGGCCGCAGCCAGCGCTCCGCGCTCAACCGCGATCCATATGCTGGTGTCGATCAGCCAGCCCACGGATCGCGCAGCTCCGATACCCGTCCGCGTCGACCCTTCCGATGCGAGGCGATCGTGGCCGACAGGGCCGCCGCCGTCTCGTCGTCGAGCGTGCGATACAGGTCGCCGAACACGCTCAACGCGTCGTGACGCGGCGCTTCCGGAACGAGTCGGGCAATCTGTCGCTGATTTCGCACGAGCACGACTTCTTCCTGGTCGCGCTCGAGATCATCGAGCACTGCACTGAAGTTGCGCGCGACGTCGGTTGCGGACAGCGTCTTCACAACGATCAGATTATCTGATTGAATCTGATTCCGCAACGCCGGCTGTCCCCACGATTGTCCCTGCGAGCCGCCAAAACACGGCCATCCGAGCCAACCGAAGCCAAATCCCTCGATCGGGGAACTCGTTGAAGTGGTTGGATTTGCCAGGAAAGTCGCCGTTAGTCGAGAGGCGGAATTCCGTTTAGCAGGAGTTGCCTGATCCAATATTTTTCTCTGGGACCTGTAGCGGTTTTTCAAACCGCCGCGTTCGTCGAATTCGGCCCGAAAAATCGCCTGATCTCGTGAATGCGAACCCACGGACTTTGGGCACACTCGCGAAAAGGCATTGAGAATCCGGAACGCACAGATGGCGCCGCATCAGAGAGGCGCTGGACTGTTCGTTGACAATGCGCGAAAGGCCTCCCTCGTGGACGACGTGAAGCTGCCGAGTGCGGCGACAAAGGCGATTCGAGCCTACGCGTCCCTTCGCAGGAGGGCCGACGAAGAGGATCGACGCGCCGCCCGAGCGGCTCGACGCGCTGTTCACGTGTTGCGAACAGGAAAGCTGAAGATGAGCGCACGCGATGCCGCGTCTTCTTGGGCTGTCACATCAGCGAGTGCACCAGCTCACGCAAGATGACGGAACGCGATAGGACGTCGACGACGACTTCAGGTCCACCCTGCCGCGATCCAGCGGTTCGTCCCGTGGGACGGCACGTACTCGACCCCGCCAGCCCGAATTCGGATCGCACGCATAGAGCGGGCAACGGGTGTCTCAGCCAAGCCGCTGGGGACACGCGGTTGTCCCACACTCGTTGAATCGATGACCGGCGTGCGTGCCACGCGGCACGACGGTCATTTCGTGGCGGGGTGCAGCACGGAATCAGGCCGCGCTCCTCCGGTGCGATCGGGATCATCGCGCCACGCGCGCCAGCTTTCGAGGAGCGCCAGCGACACGGCGAGCGCGACGGTGGCGAAGAAGAGCGCGATGGACGCGGGCCATGGCATCACGAAGCTGGCCGCCAGACCGACGAGGCCGCCCCAGAACAGCACGCGCCCGAGCACGCGGTGCGCTCTGTCCCAGGCCAGCCGGCTGTGCGTCGTCCAATAGACGCGCAGGCCCAGGTAGCCGCCCGGTTTGAACCTGCCCGCCGCCGCTCCTTTGAGCGCAAGCGCCGCCCACATCGCCGCGAAAACTGCGGTGATGGTGACTTCTCGAGCAGGCGGGGTGGCGAGGCCGCGAAAGACGATCAGAAGGCTGGTGAGGACGAGCACCGCGAGCACCGCCGCGCGCGAGGCCGCCAACCACGTCACGGCGCCGCGAGCAACCTGGGCGCGGGCCAGCCTGCGCTGCGTACCGGCGAACAGAGCCGTGAGCATGACGATGTAGAGATAGCCATTGGGCGGACCGCCCAGGCCCTGCACGACCATCATGTGCGCGAGCCCGCCAGCCTGGAACGCGAGCAGGACAAGGGCTGCTTTGCCGAGAAAATCGAAGCCGGCATGCACGACGGGTGGGGTGGCTATCGTCATGCGTGTTTGCTCCTGAGCGAAGACCGCGACGACGCTTCTCCCCTCCTGCGCGCCGCCTTGGCCTTCTGGGAGATGGCGAGCAGGAAACCGACCGCTTCTTCAACGGCCGAGATGTTGAGCCGATAGCGAACCGAGTTGCCCTCGCGCTCGGTTTCGACGAGGTCGGCCTCCTTCAGCGCCGCCAGATGACCGGTGACCGACGGCCACGCCATGTCGAACGCCGCTGCAATCTCGCCGGACATCATCGGACGTTTCTGCAGCATGGCCACGATCTGTCGGCGGACCGGATGGCTCAACGCCTTGAACACGGCGTTCATGAGGACTGATCCTAATTAGGACATATCCTAATGTCAACACCCGTGTTCGGGCGGGCGGCTAAGGCAGCCCCTCCGCGAGCGCGCGCTTCTGGATCGCCTCGAGGTCCTTGCTGGAGAGTCGAATGTTCAGCCGGCGATCCTTGCGGAACGTCGCGGTCGTCGCCTTCCGACTCGGAATAATCGTCTTCAGAAACACCGTGTGCTCGTCCTCCACGAACGGCACCAAGTACACGCAGCCCTCGCGCCGGACGACGAAGATGCGCTGGCCGCCGTAACGGTCGTGGTTCGGGTGCTCACTGACCAGGGGGCTTACGCATCCAACCCGGCTAGGGTCAAATGGATGTAGGACTGAATCGTGGCGAGTGTCGCCAATCTAGATCGCAACTGCCAGCGTGAGCACGAACGGATCTCGGTCGTCGAGCCATTGCTCGGTCAGCGCGAAGCCGTTCTGCGCGAGCAGCTCCGCTAGAGACGTCGGCGAGAACTTGTACGAACTCTCCGTCCAAATCGATTCGTCGGCCTCGATGATGAACTCGCACTTCGACTCAGCGATCCGAATCGGCTGGCGACTACGGCTGCACAAGTGCATTTCGACGCGGCTGTTCTCAGCGTTCCAGATAGCACGGTGCGAGAATTCACTCAATGCAAAATTTCCGCCAAGCTCACGGTTGATGCGCACCAGCAGGTTGCGATTGAAGGCCGCAGTCACGCCAAGCGGATCGTCGTAGGCATTGATCAGCTCGGCTTCATCTTTTATCACGTCCACGCCAATCAAGAACGAGTCGCCCGGCCGCAGTGCCGCTCGTATGGCCCGCAGAAACTCCTCGCGGCCTGGGCTGTCGAAGTTTCCTAGGTTCGAGCCGAGGAACGCGATCAAGGCGCCTCGCGCTGTCCCTCGCGCCTCGGCAAAACGGACTAAGCCGGCTTCGTAGTCAGCCTGATGCGACATCAGATTGACGTTGGCGGCACGTAGGGTTTGTGCAGACTGCGCCAATGCGGAGGCGGAAACGTCGACCAGATGTACGTCAAGCGGTTTCGGTCTTGTTGGTGCGGCGGCCAACAGCACCGCGAGCTTCTCGCCGCTGCCGGGGCCGAGTTCCACTAAGGTCTCCACACCACGAGCGCTGCGCCAGACATCAGCCGCATGCGCGGTCAGCAAGCGATTCTCCGCACGGGTCAGCCCATACCAGGGCAGCCGACAGATGACCTCGAATAGTGCCGAACCCAAAGGGTCGTAGAGATAACGGGACGGCAACTGACGTGGGTGCAGCGCGAGATAGTACGCCACGTCCGACGCAAACTGCGCCTGCGCCGCGACGGCGTCTGTGGCTGACGCGGTTTTCGTCAACATTCGTCGCTCACGCAGCGGAACGTCGCATAGACGTAGGGGTAGCGCGGCCTGAACCAATTGCGCATGCTCGGTCGCAGCAGTTCGCGAGCCGTGGCCGGCGACGCGCCTTTCATCACCAGATGTTGATTGTCGAAGAACTCCGCCGAGTACTGCGGGTATGACGCCATCGCCGTGAAGCCGGGAAACGGGTGAAACGGTGTGCTGGTCCACTTCCAGCCGTTGCCCACGAGATCGTCGATGCCCCAGGCACTTCGCCCGGCCGGATGCGAGCCTGCGGGTTCCGGGTCCCAAGTTTGAAAGTCGAACACGCCATGCGCGGCACGGGGCGGCTCCTCTCCCCATGGAAAGGTCCGCTCGCGACCGTCGGCGCCGCCGTACGCAGCGCGTTGAAACTGCGCTTCGGTCGGCAAGCGCCTTCCCAACCAGCGCGCGTAGGCCGACGCTTCCGCGTGGCTAACGTAGACAGGCCATGACGGAGGCAGCGACAGCAGATCGAACATGCCCCGCCACTGGCGATGGCGTCCCTCGCCTTCCCAGAATAGCGGCTGGCAAATCCCGTGCGCCGTGATCCATTGCCAGTCATCCTCGCTCCACCACCGTGCATCGCGATAACCGCCGGCATCGACGAACTCCAGAAATGCGGCATTGGTGACGTCATGGCGCTGGATCGAGAACGCCGCGGCATCGGCAGTGAACGAAGGGAATTCGTTGTCCCAGCCAAACGGCACCGATGCGCGATCGACACCCAGCGTGGCGTGGCCGGGCGGCACATCGACCCACTCTTGTCGCGGTTGGTCGCCGTTAACCAGCGGTTGATAACCGGCGGGCCGGCGCTTGGCTTCGAATGGCAGGCGGTGCCAGATATAGAGCAGCGTTTCCTGATGGAGCGCCTCGTGCTCGAGGATGGTGAACACTGCCTGAGCCTGCTCGAGCATCGGATCGCCGGGGCGGTCGAGGTCCGCTCCGGCGAGCGCCGCCACCACCTGGTGATCCGCCTCCTCGGCAAACTGACGGACGATCGCGCGGCCGGGCCATCGTTGACGATTGCGCTCCGCGTCTCCTGGCGCCGCGTCGGCGGTATCAGGGTCGATGCCGCGCGCAAATAGCAACTCCATCGCCGGGTCGATGCTGGCGCCGCCAAGCGCGCCCTTGACCAGGGTGTTGAAACTAAACGCCGGCAGATGACCTTCGTAGAAGACGATCGGATGCCGCAGCGCAATCGGCTGGTGATAGTAGGCGCGATCCTCGACGAGCATGTCGAACAGCGCCTGCGTGCGCGCACGGTTTCGTCGGTACCACCCAAGCAGGTTGTCGCGCTCCGCTACATTGATCATGGACACCTACTTCGGACGCGGATCGTCGAGCCCGCGATCCGCGATTGGAAACTTGCCGGAACGCGCGAGACGCACTCCGGCCGCCAGGCTGCGCGCGGCATTTCTCACTTCCTCCTGCACTGCGGTATCCCGATCGAGCGCATCGTGACTGGTCGCATACGGCTCGTAGTAGCCGATATAGCGATCGAGTTGCGCCAGCGGTGCGGCGGGAACCAGATGCATGTCACACAACCAGTCCGACAGCGATTGCCTGACCTTCTCGGTGCCGGCGGCATCGCCATGCACCACCACTGAAAACAGGCGGCCGGCCAAATGGCGCGGAAACGGCCACCCCGCAAGCTCCAGAGTTTTCGCCTTCCTCGGATCCTTACCGTCCGTGGTCGTTGGATCCGGATTGCCGCCGTCGGCGCAGACCAGCCGATCGATCATCAGCTTGAGCACGCTCGGCGCCTGGTACCAGTAGACCGGCGTCACGATCATCACGCCATGCGCGGCGACCCACCGTGGGTAAATCTCATTCATCCAGTCTTCGACTTGGCCGAGCGCGTGGTTGGGATAGCAGGAGCACGGCCAATGACACAGCGGCATTGCCGTCGAGACGCACGCCTTGCATGGCAAAATCCGGCGGCCGTACTCCGCCGTCAGCAGGCTCAGATCAAGGAAGTCGCATTCAATCCGGGCGCGTCTCAACTGCCGCCGGGCGATCTGGGCCAGGCGAAACGTCTTTGACATCTCGCCCGGACAAGTCTGATCGTGACGCGCCGCGCCCGCAATCAGCAACACGCGCGCCGGACCGCGCATGCTCCGGTGAGCTCTTTCGGCGCGCCGGATCGCGGCGCGCGCTTCCAACCACTCGACGGGCAGTTGCGCGTCAGGGTTCGCAAAGCCCTTGCCGGCCCGCCGTGTCCGTGGGCTCTTGCGATACTCATCGTATCCATCCCATGCGGCATCGACGATGCGATCCATTTCAGGTCGCAACGCCTCGAATGCAGGGTCGTAAAAGTGCTGCGCGAGGCGCTGAGTAAACTCCGCACGCGACAGCTTGACCTCGCCCTGACCTTTGCGGACGCGGATTGTTGGCATGTGAAGGACCCTGGAGGGACGGGGCGGCAGCCTACCCTAGTAGAAACGCTTATGTGTACGTCGCCAAACTCATCTTTACTGACTCGCGGTCAGCAACCTGGCATCGGCCACGACCACGTCTTTGGCCATGAAATCCGGCTTCGTCATCTTGTCGTCATCGATGTCCCAGTGACTTCTACCCTTATGGCTGACATGGCCTTTGAAATCACCCCCCTAAGCTGTACGACATCGGACTTATGCAGTCTTTCATCTTCAAGTCGTCCTCGCATTGCTATTCTCCAGTGACCTTCGCCTGACATCCGATCCAGTAAGGATCGATTGCAGATCGTTCTAGTCATGCAGCGCGACCATGAGCCGATACCTCGGCAATGAAGGCAACAAGCGGACCATGCGCGAGCGATGCAACACGCGTGCCCCCCGAGGCCGCCGACGAACTGGTGAAAAATGCCAAGAAGGAATTGGCTGGGATGCGGGGATTCTCGGCCTTTCATCGTCACCGGTCCTCAAAGCTTCTTACCCAGTGCAGACCGGCGCAAAATGATGTCTCCAAGAAGTGGGTCGACTCTTGACGATGGCAGACCTCAGTGGAGTCGACGAGCGATCACAACCACCGCTGTTTCAACGTGTTGAAGTCGCAGGCCATCAGCAGGGTTAGCAAACCGCCGCCTTCAAGCCTCTCGGCCACCTCACCGCGGACCTTTACGGCACCCCAGCACAGTTCACGCTTGCGTTTCCTTTCGACGCGCGGCAACGTGTGTGGCGGCAGACATGATAGAGCTCATCGGTCAGTCTCCCCGGTTCGTTGCGGCGCGCGCGACGTTGAGAGACGTGCGGAAGTGAGCACCACCGCGCGCTTGCATGTGGCCCCCGTCAAGCTGCGGCCCTCGACCAGCCAAAGCTCCTCGCCATCGCTGCTTCAGCGAAAGTGCGCCTGCGGTGGCTCGAAAGGCATGGCGGAGACGGACGAATGCTCCGAGTGCCGGCTCCGAAAACGCCTGCAGCCCAAGCTCGCCATTGGTTCAACGAGCGATCCGTTGGAGCAGCAAGCCGACCGTGTCTCCCAGGAAGTGCTGCAACGTCCAGAAGCCGCCGTCACAAGCGCCGCGCCGGTCAGCGTTCAACGGTCTGTGCAGACGGGAGCTGAAACCGCCGGCCCTGCGCCCGCGAGCGTCGGCCGGGCGCTCGAGGGCACCGGGGTGCCGCTCGACCCCGCTCTCCGCCGGACGATGGAGCAGCGGTTCGGGCATGATTTTTCGAGCGTGCGCGTCCACCGCGGGGCAAGCGCCGAACGATCCGCCAGGGACGTGAATGCCAGCGCCTACACCGTCGGGGAAGACCTCGTGTTTGCCGCGGGACAGTTTGCGCCGCACACGCCTGGCGGGATGCGCCTGATCGCCCACGAGCTCACGCACGTCCTTCAGCAACGACTAGCCCCGGCTCCGATCATCCGGCGATCCCTCGCAGGGTGCGCCGACCTCGTGAAGCAGGAGCAAGGACTGGGACTGCTGTCGGGAACGAAAGTACACAGCCTGATTGCCGCCCACTTCAAGGCCAAAGTCAAAGGCGCCCGCAACGTGCAAATTCCCGGAGCCTCTGCCGGTCCATTGCGCACCGACGACATCTGCGGAAAGCCGAGCTCCGTGCTCAAGCCGGAGACCGGTGGCGGCGCCGCCGCCGTGGCGGGGGCCGGACTTCCAGATCTCGCGCGGATCACGTCTCGACAGAACCTGCAGGTCGCCGAGATCAAGCCAGCGGCACTCGTTTGTCTCGTCGATGGAGAGAACCAGCTGGCGCGATACATCGATCACGGCAACGCGAGCGATCCGGCCCAGGTCAGGTGGCGAGCGGCGATGGGCGTCAACATCGTCACTCCGCTGTCGAGCAGCGACTACACGGCTCCGACACTGACCGTACCGACGCCGGCCGGAACACTCTCGATCGAAACTGCCTGGTGCACACCGGGGCTGCTGGCGTATTCGGTTTCGCTCAAGCGCAAACGGTCCCGGCGTCGTGTCCGGCAGCCGAAGCCCGAGCCGGTGCGAGTGCCGCAGACCTCGCGAGTACGAGTGCGCGGCTTTCATCCCTACTTCCAAGACGTCGAAAATAGCCTGCCCTACCTCGAGGCAGCGCCGGGCCGCGACTTCGTCCTGGTGATCGACGCAGGGCTTTACGGGCAGCACGTCGCTGAGGCAGATCGGCTGCGGCTCGAAGCCATGAAACGGAGCATGCGGGTCGATCCCCGCGGGATACCGCTGTTCCAGGTACAGCCTGTTCTCATCGGCGGCGCCTTCGTCGCCGGATTCGTCGGGGCCGTGATCCTGGCATTCGCGCTCGCACCCCTGATCATCGCCGCTGCGCCGGCTGTCGTCAGCGCGGTCAGCGCCGCGGCGACGTCGGTCGCAACGAAGCTGGCGGCGGGCGCTGCGATCCGATGGGCCGCGGTCAGGCTAACGCCGGCGGCCGCTGCAGGGGTGGCGACCCTCCTGGTCAGCAGAGGAATCGCCGACGCGGAAACGGCTAAAGAGGCAGTGAAGCCGTTGATCGACAAACCACTCGCTGCGATGGCCGACGTGACCGGGTCTCCGGACTGGGCAGATCCCAAGCCGGGTCAGGAGATCATCCTCGATGGGCAGAGCTTCCGTGCCATCGGCAGCCTGACCACTCAATAAGGCGCCTCGCCAGCTGACACTCGAGGCTCAGCGCATAGCCGTTTCACTCCGACCTCCCGACTGAGCAGAACCGCTTCCTCGCACACCGTTCTCGCCGTCGACACGTCGCCCTGTCGCGAGCACCGGCCATACAATCGTGGCGATGGCGCTTCCGCCCATCAAACACGCGACGACGAGCGACGGGGTTCGTATCGCGTTTCACACCTTGGGCAGCTGACCCGCCGTGGTCATGCTCTTCCCCTATCACGTCAATCACCTCGCGTTGAACTGGCAGGTTGCGCTGCATCGTGGCGCCATTGAGTTCTTCGCGCGCTACTTCACCATCGTCAATCTCGACTTTCGCGGGGCCGGGCTTTCGAGCGACGCATCTCCGCACTGTCACTCGAAGCCTTTGTCGAGGATCTGGACTCGGTCCTGGCCGTCTTGCGTCTCGATCGCGTCGCGTTGTTGGCAATCGGCCCCGCGGCAGTGGTCGCCTGTCATGCCGCCGCGCAGTCGCCGAATCGAGTGACCAGCGTCGTCTTCATCGAAGGCGGGGCATCGGAGGCAAACCGTCGTGTGCTGAGCCTGCGGCACGTCAACCCGCACGTGGAAGCGCGTGTGCGAGGCGCGCTCGTTGGCGGCCTCGAGGACCGGCATGCTTCGGAATCTCTCGCCGCTGTGGCCCGCGAGGCGCTCGAGCCGGCCGCGCTGCAATACTGGGAGGACGTTCTAGACGGCAGCAATCTGCCCGGCATCGCCGCTCGCGTGGCGGCGCCGGCTCTCTACGTTGACGTTGCGGACGACGAAGTCATTCCGCGGTCTGTCGGGCAGGCGTTAGTGGAGGTGATGGCGCATGGAGAGTTGATCACCGTGCCAGGCCGATCACCCATGGACGTATGGCGCGACCGCGCAGGCGTTCAGCGCATCGCGCGGTTCATTGCGCGGCACTTCGGCGTCGAGACCGACCTCGTGCGTACACAGCGGCGAGCGCGCAAGGGCCAGCCTGAACACCACGTCACACCATCTGCGCAACATCTTCGCCAAGACGGGCACGGTGAACCGCAGGGAAGCCGCGTTGTTTGCCCACCAGCAGGGACTCACCGGGATCGGCCGGCTGGCGCTGGCGACTGACGTTCCTCACACAAACCACACGTTCGTGTGGTGCGCCTCACCTGCTGGCTCTGCACAATGCCGCGAGCTCGGCCATCACGCGCGCCCACCCAGATGGGCCCACCACCCGTGATTCTGGAGACGAGCTGATCGAGAGAAATCACCGAGCGGTCAGAAAGACACAGTCGCGCGGCCAAACGAGGACACCTCGCCTCTAGTTCGACCTGTGCAGGACGTTCAAACCAAGAAGCTGGCGGTTTGCACACGTGCATCGTTGGCACACGGTTTGGGTACTCCACTGCTCTACCCAACCTCTCCCGTGGGCAGCGGCGCTCGCTCGTCTGCATTTTCCATATGGTCGAGACCGCGAAGGGTTCGGCGACTGACGCATTGTCATGACTGCCACGCTACGCAACCGTCGACTGCCGGCACTGGTTTTCCTGCTTCTGTGCACCACGCCTTTCGGCGTCGAAGCGCAGCAGTTCGCGTGCTGGCCGATCGTCCGTGGTGACACCGCGTCGCGCCTGGCGCTGCGACTGACAGGCAACGCCGCCGCGGCGTACAGCGATGCCTTTCAAATCAAGGATCCGATGCGTCGGATGTTTGTGCCCAAGTCGCGCTACGGCCGATTGAGCACACACTGGCAGGCGTGCGTGGCTCGTGAACCGGTGAAGAGCCATCCTCTCGCGCTCGCCCCGGTTGCAGCGCCGCCAGCTGCGTCCCCAGCGATGCCACCTATCGCGCGCGGGCCGGGGATAGTGTCATCGAGGGTCATCACCCGGTCTGACGTCAGCTTTGCCATGACCTTCGGCGCCGCGGTGTGGTTGATGCTGGTGATCATCTCGGCGGTTGCCGGTTACGCGACCGCGCCTCCCATCCCGCCGGCCATGCAGCGCGCCGCTGAGGACTTCATCAGGGTGTTTGCGCGGCCACTCGTCGATCCCTTGTCTGGTGTGGCGCCGATCGCGGTCCGGTTGCGATTCGTTCGTCGTGTGCAACAACTCGAGATCTGCATCGCGCCTTGCGGCGGGCGGCGGTACCCCAACCTCTCGGATCACAAGAAGAACGTGGAGTACGACGTCAATCGCGTGGTCCGCACCGTGGGGACTCACCATGTTGTGATCGATCGCCTGCGTGCCGAGGGCAAGTGGGTGGTCGTGCCGATTCGTCTGGCCGAACTGAAACAGGCAGGTGGCAAGTGAACATCCTTCTTCTCAGTACTGGTGGTGGCGGGGGCAACATCCTGCGCTCGCTCAAGGCGTTGTTCGCCCGCGACGTCGCAACGGCGCACAAGACGGACGCGAAGTACGCCGAGCGGCTGCGTCGTGCCATCAGCGCGCGTTTTCTCGACACCAACGAGTTCTCGCTGGCGGCGGTGCCCAAGGAGGAACGGCTCCTGATCGGGGCGACCACCACGCGCGGGCTCGGATCGCGGCATTCCCCGGAGCTGGCCGAGCGAGCGCTGGAAGAGAGCCGAGACGAGATCGAGCGCCTGATCGAGAAGTACTCTGTCATTCTCATGATTGGCACCGGCGGCAAGGGCACCGGCGCCGGCACGATGTTTCGGCTCGCCGAGATGGTGCGCCGGCAGAACCGGCTGGTGCTGCCGGTCTTCGTCAGGCCGTCGTTCGAACGGCATGAAGTCGACAAGCGCCGGTACGATCATGCGATTGACGTTGCGGCGCGGCTCGACGCGGCCCAGATCCGGCTGATCGAAATTCTGAACGACCATGCCTACTCGGACCGCGACCCGCAGCCGCAGTCGGTGGTGTGGGAGCGGATGAACCTGCCCATCGCGCGGGGCTTGCGCGGGTTGCTCTACGTGCTCTGGGATCTCTCGCAGGTCGACCCATCGGATTTGTCGATCCTGCTCGCCGGACACGGCCGCATGCGGATCGGTTTCGGCGAGATTAATCCGGCAGAGGGTCGTGACCCGAACGAAGCGGAGATACGCGAGGCTGTCGACCGCTGCCTCGACAACCCGTACTGCGCATTCAGCAAACCGATTGGAACGTCGCTCGTGTGCATCCAGGGAGACTGGTCGAACATGGCTGACGCGGCGGTCAAGAGCGGGATCGCAGCGGCGGCGCTGGCGTCCGACCCACGTGCGCCGTACAACCCGCTGTACGCGCGCGCCTTTCACACACCCAGGCCCTGGGGTGTGACCGCGCTCTTCACCGAATACACTGGCGCACATGAGGCGCTCAGGCTCGAGTGGACATTCAAACCTCCACTGAACCTGCGACTGCCCGCCAGCGATATGCCCTCGGAACAGATCGCCGATGCGCCGGTGATCGCCGTTGACGCGACGGGCAACGACGCCGCACCTCCGTCTTCCGATCGCCATGCGGATAGCGGCCCCCGGTTTGTGACCGTGTTGGAGTTTGCCAAGGCACTCAACCGCCTCGACGCCGACGCGCTTGAACTCGCCGCCGGTCCGCCGAAGGAGTTGCCGATCGACGGCCTCGACGTCAAGAAGCTGGTCGGCACATTCTGGTTCCGGTCCGTGTTCCCGCGGCTCTCCGAATCCTGGCGTGAGCGATTGCTCGACGCGCTCGCCGACAGCTTCGTGCTGCCTAATCACGTGCTGCGCCACGGACGGCCACCTCTGTACCTCGCAACCGCCAGCTGCGACGAACTGAAAGAGATTGCCGCGAAGACCATGGTGAACGGTGCCGCTGGAAACGATCTGCAGCTGGTGCTCGCGATCGTGAGCTTGTGGGGAGAAGACGCGCTCAGCCGTCTGCGGTTCGTCGAGATTGCGGCTGCTGAGAGTCCGTCGAGGCTTGCTTCGCTGCTGAGGTTGCGCGTGTAACACGCGGTGAACGGCCGCGCCGAGAGGCGCGTCGCCCTACTCTGCGCGCAACGCGATGATCGGCGAGACCCTGGTCGCCCGCCGCGCCGGCAGGTAGCTGGCCATCAGCGCGATGAAGAGCAGCACCGCCGTGACCGCAACAAATGTGATCGGGTCGTGCGGCCGGACCTCGTAGAGCAGGCCCTGCATCAGCCGCGTCAGCGCGAAGGCGCCGACGAGCCCGATGACAATCCCGATCGCCGCCAGTGAGAGTCCATGTCGCAGGACCATGCCGAGCACCTGCGATCGATCGGCGCCGAGGGCCAGCCTCACGCCAATCTCCTGCGTCCGCTGCGATACGAGATACGCAAGGACGCCGTAGATGCCGACCGCGGCAAGCGCCAAAGCGATCGCGGCAAACGCCGCGAGCAAAAACCCGGTCAGGCGCGGCGTCGCGAGCGCGGTGGCAACGACGTCGTTCATCGACCGCACGTTGGCGACCGGCAGGCTCGGATCCATGTGCCGGATCTCGCCGCGGACGGCGCCCGCCACGCTCAACGGATCGCCGGTCGTGCGTGCCACCACGAATACACTGCGTATCGGATCGCCGCCGGCAGTGGCAACGGGCCACTGGATGTGAGGAATGAAGAACTTCTCCCTGATGATCCCGGTGACACCGTTGTGGCGCTCGTCCGCGACGATGCCAACAACCGTCGCCCACGGACGCGCGGTCGCGCTGCCAAGACGGATGCGGCCGCCGATCACCGCCGCAGGATCGGTCCAGTAGGTGCGCGCCATCGTTTCGTTGACCACGGCCACCGGCACACTGGCCATGGTGTCGGCCGCAGTGAACCAGCGCCCGCGCACCAGGCGCGTACCCATCGCCTCGAACGCGCCGTGCGACACGACCTGCAAGTCGCCCCTGGCTTCACGTCCCGGCGATTCCGCGAACCCATCGACGTCGATGAAGTAATCACCAACCGCGGTCGCCAGCGGCAGGGCGCGGACGATGCCTGCGGCGTCAATGCCTGGCAGCGAATTGACCCGCTTCTGCAACTCGTCGAAGAAGTTGGCGACGTTCTCATTGGTGCGGTACTTCGACGCCGGAATCGTCACCCGCATCGTCAGGACGCGATCGGGGTTGAAGCCGAGATCGATGTCCGCAAGCGCTCCGAGCGTGCGGATCATCAACCCGGCGCCGATCACGAGCACGACCGCGAGAGCCACTTCGACGGCGACGAGCGCCCCGCGCAGCCGCTGCCCCCGGCGGCCCACCGTGGCGTTCTGGCCGCCGTCGCGCAGTGAGTCCACGAGGTCGACGTGCAGCGTCCGCAGTGCCGGCGCCAAACCGAAGAGCAGCGTCGTGACGACCGCCACCACCAGCGTGAACGTGATGACCGTCAGGTCCAGACGCACCGGAGCCACCAGCGGCAGGCTCGTGGGATCGACGCTCGTCAGCACGCGCAACGCGACCGAGGCGAGCCCGAGCCCCAGCACGGCGCCCGCCATGGCGAGGACGACGCTTTCGGTGAACAGTTGCCGCACCAGATGCTTCGGCGACGCGCCGATGGCCGTTCGCACAGCCATCTCGCGCACCCGGGCGTCGCCGCGCGCCAGCAGCAGGTTCGCAACGTTGACGCAGGCGATCAGCAGCAGGAAGCCGACCGCGCCCATCAGCAGCCACATCGCGGGCCGCAACGCGCCGCGAATCTCGTCGTCGAGCCCCACCGCAAACGCCGTGAACTGCATTTGCGGGGGATAGGCGCCCTGCGCCGTCAGCTGCCGTGTAATCGCCTGCAGCTCGGCGGTCGCGGTCTCCGGCGTCTGCCCAGGAGCAAGAACGGCCGACGCGTAGAACCCGTGATTGCTGCGATTGAGTCTTGCCGGATCGATCCTCAGCGGGCGCCACAGTTCGGTCGGCTCGGCGGCATCCTGGGTGAAGTCGCTCGGCAGGCGGAAGCCCTCGGGCATGACGCCGACGACCTCCACCGGTATGTCGTTGAGCATGATGCGGCGACCGATCAGGGTGCGATCGCCCCCGAATTGCGCTTGCCACAATCCGTAGCCGAGCACGGCGACCGGCGGACCATTCGGTCGATCGTCGTCGGCGGTCCACGTGCGACCGATCACCGGACGCGTGCCGAGCACGTCGAACGTGTTCGAGCTGACCAGGCCGACGGTGAGCCGCACCGGCTCGCCGGCGTCGGTCAGGTTCTGAGACGTGTTCGCCCACAAGGCGACATCGCTCATCGTTCTCGCGAGTTCGCGGTAATCGAACACCTCCTGGTTCGACACCCAGGTCTTCTCGAAGCTCACCCATTTGCTCCACAGCATTACCCGCTGCTCGGGAGCCTCATACGGGAGAGGAGTGAGCAGAACCGCTTTGACGACGCTGAAGATCGCGGAGGTCGCACCGATTCCGAGTGAAAGCGTCAGCAACGCCACGGCCGCAAAGCCGGGACTCTTCCACAGCGCGCGCAGCGCGCCTTTGATATCTTGACGAAGGCCATCGGTCACAGGCAGTCGCTCCGACGCTGATCTTGCCATGGGCCGGCACTTCTACGGCAAGCCGCTCGATCAGGCCGAGCGGGAGTGGCGAACGGTCTCAGACCGGAGTGAACGTCGCCCCATGTGAATGACCGTTGTCGCTGGTGGATGTTTTCGTCACGGCTTGGCGATTCCGCAGCGTTCCAAGGTCATTCGCCGTCAATTCAACCGTGTGGGTGTGCGTCGGGGTTCCCGTCAGGGTCAGCACGAGCGTTCTCCCTTCGGTAATCTGCGCGCCCGTGACCGTGACGACGTGTGGCGGTTCATGGTTTGCCGAGACCGCCCCCGAGATAGCGCTCTGCGAGGGACTGGTGGGACTGGGATCATCGTCGTCGCCGCATCCCGAAACGGTGATGATCACACCGCCTAGAATGGTCAGAGCCGACTTCACTGTGAACTCTCGGCGAGTGACGACGTCGCCAATGGCCGAGTCCGGCTGTTTTTCCATATGCCCTCCTGGCAGTTAACTCAGGCGCATGAGGTGCCGGGGGCAGGCCACCACGCTTTCACGGCAGCGTCGTCCTAGCCTACTAGAGTGAAGAAGAACGAAACAAGGCCGACGGGTGTCGAGCCGTCGGCCTCGAGTACTAGCGGACTAGGCAGCCGAGGTGTGACTACCTCCTTCGCCACCTGTCCCAGTCATCGTCGTCATGATCGCCGTCCTCGTCACGATGGCGCCCGCGATCGTCGTCGTCACGCTCGCGGAGGGGCGGCACGGTCGTCGCGGGAACATGGCCGCTGCCGGCCGCGTTCGCGAGGCGCTCGAATGCATAGGCAAACCCGACCAGCTTCGCGTCGTCCCACGCACGTCCCATCAATTGAATGTTGACCGGCTGACCGTTCGCGTTCGCGCCCGCCGGTATGGCGATGGTCGGCACGCCGTTGCCCGCGCTCGGCGTGTCGCGCCGGCCGAACGCGACTTTGCCCATGCCGCCGCCCCCACCGTCGTTGAGGCTGATGTCGCTCAGCAGGCCGGGGTAGACGACGGCGTCGACG
>JALDXK010000006.1:0-28450 GCA_032155105.1 Acidobacteriota bacterium | reverse complement strand
CCTTCAATAAGCTCGTCGATCAGTACAACGCGGCGTTGATCAACTACGCGCGGACCAAGAAGCTGCCGCTGATCGATTTCAATGGTGAGATGCTGGCACGCCTGCCGTTCGCGCAGTGGCCGGGCCGGTTCCTGGCCGACGGTGTCCATTACACGAAGGGCAACACCACGTACCCGTCGACGGCCGATCCGTACGCCAACGGTGGCGATGCCGCGACCCACACCACGGGCACGGCGCTCACCTACAACGGCTACGGCCTCAAGGGCTGGCTGGGCGTCCAGAAAATGAAGGAGATCAAGGCGCTCGTCATCGACTCGATGCCGCCGCCTCCACCCACGCCGCCAACTGCGACGCTCGGTGCCTCGCCGGTGTCGATTACCCAGGGGCAATCCACGGCCCTCACCTGGTCCACGACGGGCGCCACCACGGTGAGCATCACCCCCGGCGTCGGTACCGTCGCGGCCTCGGGCAGCGTCGCCGTGACGCCATCGAGTACTACGACGTATACGCTTTCCGCGACGAACAGCGCGGGGACGGTGACGTCCACAACAACCGTCACCGTTGCCGCGCCGCCACCGCCACCTCCGGCATTGCCGACAGCGTCGTTGACCGCAACGCCGGCCACCGTCAACAGCGGTGACGCGGCGACGCTCTCCTGGACAACGACCGGCGCCACGTCGGTCGCGATCAGTGGCATCGGTACGGTCAGCGCGTCAGGCACGCGGTCGGTGTCGCCGACGGCGACCACCACCTACGTGCTCAGCGCGACCAACGCTGCCGGCACCACCACGTCGTCGGCCACGGTGACCGTGCAGACCACAACGCCCGGTGATGGCCTTGCCACAGTCCGCCTCGGGGCGGGCTGGGCCACGTTCGGCCAGGTGCTGCCCCAAGGCTTTGCGTTCGGCGGGCTGGCGGTGGGTGATCTGCCGACGCAAACCGACGTGAAGAACCGCTGGGCCGACGGCTCGATCCGGTTTGCGATCGTCAGCGCCAATGCGCCGGCGGCCGGGCCGTACGTCGTTCGCTCCACCGCGGCGGCGACCGGCAGCTTCACTCCGGGGCCGGTTGATGCCAGCGTCACGCTGACGATCGGCGGCGTGGAATACACGGCGACGATGCCCGGCGCGCCGTCTGCCAACCCGTGGCTCTCCGGACCGCTGGTCCGCGAGGATCGCCACGTGATGGCGCCGCTGTCACCATCCGGCCCGCACGCGTTCCTGCGCGTGAACTTCGATCGACGCGTCTACAGCGACGGCGCAGCGCGCATCGACATTTCCGTCGAGAACATGCTCGACATCAACGCGGCAACGACGGTCACGTATGACGTTGCGATCAGCGTCAATGGCACGCAGGTGCTGGCCAACATGCCGGCGCACGGCGGACGGCCGGAAATGGCGCCGTATCCCGACTGGACGGCGCGCTATCTCGTGCACCGCAACCAGTCGCAGCGCCGCTTCGTGCTCGCCAACGGCGACCTGTCGGGTTCGTGGCCGATCCACGTGCGCGAAGCCGAAGGCGGCGCCACGAGCGGCGTCGGCAGCGAGCGCTACGTGTCGCTCAACCAGCGTCCGACGGTGTGGCTCGACGTGCGCGCCAGGACCAGCGGCGTCGATTACATCCGCGGCACGCCGCTGCCGATCCGTGAATACCAGTCCACCACGCCGGGGCCGGGCCAGAGCCCGTTGATTCCCGACAACGCGCACCAGCCGTCGCTGGCCTACGTGCCGTACCTGCTGACAGGCGACCGCTATTACGCCGAGGAAATGGCGTTCTGGGCCAACTACGCGATGCTGCGCACCTATAACGGCAACGGCATTCGCTCGTCAGCCGGCATTCTCGAATCCAACGAGGTGCGCGGCTTCGGCTGGGCACTGCGCAACATGGTCGACGCGGCGGCCTACTACCCCGATGGCTCGCCGATGAAGTCGTATCTCGCCGAGAAGGTCACCAACAACCTGACGTGGCTCGACGCATACGCCAACAGCCAGGACCCGGTCACCAATCCGTTCACGGTGCTCTGGTTGAACAAGCGGCCCGAGGGACCGGAGTATCGCGGGCTGTGGGAAGAGAACTATCTCGCCTACGCCATCGACCGTGCGTTCCAGCAGGGCTTCTCGGGCGGTCTCGCACATCGCGACGCCATCGCGAAGTTCCAGGTGCTGTTGTTCTCGAGCGATCCAGCGTATCCGCGCGCACAGGCGGCGCCGTACGTGGTTGGCGTCGGCACGCCGTCGGGCAGCGGCTACATCTATCACCGCACGCTGAACGAGATCTGGGCAACCACACAGGGCCAGACGCGGCCGTTCGCCGGCTACTACGGTCCGGAAGCGCGCCTGAACCTGATGATCGGTGTCGAGAACGCGTGGCCGGGCGCGAACGAGGCGTACGACTACCTCTTCCCGTTCATCGGCGTACAGCCGGCGTGGGGCACCGCACCTGATCTCGCGCAACGCGCTGGATGGGCGCTCGACTACTACCCGCCGCGGCCGACGCCGCCCACCGAGCCGCCTCCGCCACCACCGCCGCCACCGGTGGTGGAGCGCGCCATGCTGACGACCCCCTCGGCCGGCAGCACGTTCGCCTCGCCCAGCCAGGCGTTTGCGTGGTCCGCCGGCGTGGGCGCTACTGGCTATCAATTCGTCGTCGGATCAACACAGGGCGGGAACGATTTCTACGCCGGCCAGCCGACGATGAACAGGAGCCGCACGGTGACCGGCCTGCCCAACGATAGCCGCACGGTGTGGGCACGTCTGTCCACCGAGCTCAACGGCGCGTGGCAGTACTACGATTACTCGTTCACCGCGATGACGGCGCCTCCGCCGCCACCGCCGCCCCCGACGCCGGTGCCGGCACAGTTGCTGAGCCCGGCGTCGGGCAGCGTGTTCACGTCGACGTCGGCGACGTTCACGTGGAATGCCGGCACAGGCGTGACGTCGTACCGGCTGAGCGTGGGCTCTACCGCCGGCGGCACGGATCTCTATGCCGGCAGCGCGACGTCTGCGCTCACGACCACGGTGAACGGGCTGCCCGATAACGGCAGCACGGTGCACGTCCGGCTGTCGTCGTTGATCAACGGCGCGTGGCAGTCGACGACGTACTCCTTCACCGCCGTTACGGTGGTGGCACCTCCGCCACCGCCGCCTCCCCCTCCGCCGCCGCCGGCGACTGAAGGAATCGTGGTGCAGCAAACGGTGAGCGTGAATGGCACGGGCCCGCTCAGCTCACCGCCCTTGAGCACCACGACGCCCGGCGAACTGCTGGTGGCGTTCGCTTCATCCAGCGGTTCGGGCACCGTCAAGCAGACGCTGACCATGTCGGGCGGCGGGCTGGCATGGAAGCGAGCGATTCGTTCGAACTCACAGCCCGGCGTGGTCGAGATCTGGTGGGTCAAGGTCGTGAACCCGACCTCGAACATCGTGGTGACGTCAACGCAAGGGAACGGCCGCTACGATCAGTCGCTGACCGTGCTACGCGTCACCGGTTCCCGCGGTGTCGGCAACGTCGTCCAGGGCAACGCGATGGACGAGGCGCCGCGCATCGTGCTGACGACGACGCGCGCGGGTTCACTGGTCTATGCTGTGGGCAACGACTGGGCCCGCGCCCAGGCGCGGCGGATCCCAGCCGGACAAGTGATGGTCCACGAATGGGTCGACACCGCAATTGCCGACACGTTCTGGGTACAGACGTTTACCGGCCCGGTGGCGAAGTCCGGGAGCACGGTGAGACTCAATGCGACCGAGCCAGTAAAGGGTCGCTGGAACCTTGCGGCGATCGAGCTGTTGAAGAACTGATCGTCGCCGGGGGCGCGCCGCTGGAGGGGAGTCCGGCGGCGCGCTCAATTAACGTCTTCAGGGCCGCAAGGCGCTTGGGCCAGCCCAACTCTTCCAGGCGCGCGGCCGCCGCCATCCGTCGCCGCGCGGCCGGAGCGACCTTCAGCAGTTCGACAATCGCGCGCGCAAAGGCGTCGGCATCCTCCGCCCGGCGACACGCCGGCCACACCTCTTTTGGCAGCCCGTCCCACACCGCCGGCGTCACCACGACAGGCAGCGATGCGGCCACGGCTTCCAGCACCTTGTTCTGCACGCCGCGCGCGGTGAACAACGGCGCCACCGAGAGCGCGCTTCCCCACAAGTACGGCCGCATGTCGGGCACGCTGCCCGTGACAGTGATTGATGGATCGGCACTCAGCCGGCGAACGGAACGATCCGGATGCGACCCGACGAGCATGAGCCGCGCGTTCGTCACGTCCTGCGTGACTCGCGGCCAGACCTCGCGTGCCAGCCACACCGCCCCGTCGACATTCGGCGCGTAATTGAAGACGCCGGAAAACACCACGTCGTGATTGACGGCCGGTTCATCCCACGCCCTGAACGCATCCACCGCCACCCCGTTTGGAATCACCGCGACCCGCGCATACGGATTCACGCGCAGCAGCGCTTCGCGTTCGCGCTCGTTCACGACGATCGCCATCAGCGCCGTGTCGGCCACGGCGCCTTCGAACGCGGCCAGGCATCGGGCTTCCCGATTGAAAATCCACGAGCGCGGCGGCGACGCCTTCTCAGCCAGCGTCGCCCACTTCGCCGAATCGACGTCGACGAAATCGATCACCATCGGCACGCGATCCAGGGGCGGCGCCAGCGCCACCGGCGCCACACCGGAGCAGTACGACAGCACCACGTTGGGCGTCCAGCCGTCGGTCGCACCGCGGACCGCGCCGTCCATGTCTGGCGAGGCGAGCAAGGTGTGCGTCAACGGGGTCGTCGACCTCAGGCTGCCGGCCGCACGCAGCAGGTTGCGGTATCGCGGCACCGGAGCAACCCAGGTACGGATCCCGGTCTGTTCCAGCGTGCGGGCCTCGGCGGCCTCATCGCGGTCGTGCACGAGCGAGACCACGCGCACGTCGGCGTGGCGCGCAAGCTCCTGGATGATGTGAAACGAGCGAATCCGATCGCCACGGTTCGGCGCATACGGAAGTCGATGCGTGAGGACGAGGATCTTCATACGGCACGCGGTTCCACCGCCCGCGATCGGAGCACGCGCGCCGGCACGCCGGCAGCGACGACATAGGACGGCAGCGCCCGCGTCACGACGGAACCCGAGCCGACCACGACCCCGGCACCCACGTCGGCCATGACTGACGCGCCCGATCCAATCCAGGAGCCGGCTCCGATCCGTACTGCGCGCTCATTCCTCGCCTGGTCGCGAATCGGCACCGCGAGATCGTCGAAGCCGTGCGTCGCGCCGCCACTTGGAATGTGCACGCCGGCGCCGATCAGCGCATCCGCTTCGATATGCACGAGGCCGAGGTGACAGCTCGGACCAACGTAAACGTTTTCCTCGAGACGCGCCCCCGCCCGCGACAGCGTGGTGCCCCACTCGACGACCACCGTGTGATGACACTCCGCGATCGCGTGCTGCAAAAAGGCGCGGCGTACGTATTGCCCGGGCAGGCCGGGCACGAGCGACAGCAGCTGCGAGGTACCCATCAGTGCGCGATCCGGATCGAACAGCCGCGCGCGGATGGCAAACGAGACCACGAACGGCGCGACCACGAGGTGCGCTACACCGCGGACCGCGGCCTTCAGTGCTTCGCGAGGATCTAGGCGCATCGGTCCACGACGGCGAGGGCCAGGCGCTGGGCGCGGTCGGCAGCCGCGATTTCATAGACATGGTCGACGGCCGACATGCGGTTGGCGAACGACAGCGCGGTTTCCACGCGCCGCCGTGCGCGCGCGACCCGCGCGGCCGCCTCCTGCGGATGCATCAGCGTGTGATGCACCGCCGCCACCAGCGACGGGACGTCTCCGGTCGGGACGATGAAGGCGTGGGCGCCGTGCTCGGCGACCTCCGCGGTGCCGCCCGCCGCGGTTGCCACGATCGGCGTCTCCATCGCCATGGCTTCAAGCACCGCGTTCGGCGTGCCTTCGTAGTCGGACGACTGCACGTACACGTCGAGCGCGTGGTGCAACGGGCGGATGTCCGCCTGGTGCGGCAGGATGGTGCAGGCGCCCGGCATCAGTTCGCGCGCCAGGGTTTCCAGCTCGCCGCGCAAGCTGCCCTCGCCCGCAATCAGCAGCCGCAGCGACGGGTGCAGTTGCCGCGCCATCGTGCAGGCGCGAATCAGCAGGTCGAATCGTTTCTGTGGTTCGAGCCGTCCAGCGGCGCCAATCACCACGTCGCCCGAGCGCGCGCCGAAGCTGGTGCGGATGGCGGCATCCTGCGATGGATCGCGCCGGAATGCCTCCGGGTCGATGCCGTTCAGCACCACGCGAACTCGTTCCGCGTCGACGCCGGCGCCGACGAGGTCTGCCTTGATCTGGCCCGACACCGCGACCACGAACGGAAACGAGCGAATGATCCGCTTGTCGAGCGGGTAATAGATACGGCGTTCCCGCCAGCTGTGGCCCGTCCAGCCGTGCGCGGTGGTCATCGGGACCACGCCCTCCGCGCGTGACAGCATCAACGCCAGGAGATCGGTCTTGTAGTCGTGTGCATGCACGATGTCGATCGCGCGCGCCCTGACCAGGCCGCGCAGCGCCGCCCACATGCGATAGTCGAAGGCACCCTGCTCGACCAGCTCGACGTAGTCGAGCCCCAGCCCCGCCGCCCGTTCACGGATGTTGCACTGGTGATCGCTCGCGGAGCGCAGGTAACACACCGTGATGGCGATGCGGCGCGGATCGGTCAGCTTGGCGCCCATCAGAATCGTCTTCTCGGGACCACCGCCAGCGCCGGTGACGCTTCGCAGTTCGAGCACTCGGATTGGTCGAAAGCTCATTGCGCCCGTCCCCACGCGGCGTCTGGCCTGGTTGGCGTGCTGCGCACGGACGCTGCAGCGGGCACGGCGCCGGCGCTCGCCGCCGCTTCGATGACGGCCTCACACGCGGCCCGGCCCACGACGCTCCAGTCGTAGAGTTCGCGCACGAGTGAGCGTGCGCGCACCGCAAGGACGCGCGCCCGATCCGGCCTGCTCAACAGTTTCACCGTGGCCGCCGCGAAGTCGGCGCGATCGGCGACCACCAGATGGCTCCCCGGCATCGCATCGATGCCCTCACAGCCCACCGGCGTGCTGACCACCGGCACGCCTGCCGCAAATGCTTCGAGGATCTTCAGTCGCGTGCCACCACCGGACTCGAGCGGCACCGCAAGCGCATGCGCGGCCTGGTAATACGGCGCCACGTCCTTGACGTTGCCGGCAACCTCGACGTTCGATCCGGGTGTGGCAAGCGCAAGGATGTCGGCGCCGGGGTCGCGCCCGACGATGACCAGCTTCGCGGAGGGAATGTCCCTGCGCACGGCCGGAAGCACCCCGGTAGCGAGGAATCGCGCCGCGTGCGCATTCGGCGGCCACGAGAGCGCGCCCACGAAGAGCAGCGTCGGTGGTCCCTGTCGATCGCCGATCGGCATGCTGTCGTAGGCGTCGCAGTCCACCCCGTTGGGAACCACCACGACGCGGCGAGCGCCGAGGGAACGGAAGTAGCCGGCCTCCTCGTGCGACACGGCCAGCACGGTATGCGCGACATCCACGGCGCGACGCTCCATCTTCTTGAGCAACTCCGACTCGCGCTCGAGATACCGCCGGCGAATCACGCCGGACTCCACCGCCATCCGCGCGGCCAGCCGCGAATAGACGTTGTGCATGTCGATCACGACAGGAAGCGCCGGTAGTGCATCGGCGTAAACCAGCGAGTCGAGGTGATCGAGATACAAGACCGACGGCGCGCGGCCTGCAATTTCGTGCCGAAGTGTGTCGAGCACCGGGAAACGCCGGTGGCGGGCGAACAGGACGTATGGCTCCTGGTCGAACGCCGCGCGGAGCGCCTTCACAGATTCGCCCGCGAGCGTCCGCTTCGCGGCGACGACGACGTTGGGCGCCACGCCGGCGGTGGCGAGGGCCGCCGCACTGTCGTCATAACGTTCGGCCGATGCCGGCGCCACGAGGCGCACTTCGAGCCTGGCGGCAAGGGCCCGCATCAGGTGAAACGTGCGCAAGTGACCGCCGGAATTCAAGGGCCACGGCACCTGGCTGGTCACCGCAACGACAGAGGGCCGCCCATGTTGGCCCGGCCAGGACACGTCTATCCTCGGAAGCACGACCGTCCCATTGCGAGGGCCGTACCAACAATCTCTGCAGTGAGGGAACCCGCAATCCGCGGCAACCCCCCGCTCAATCGCCCATAGCGGCGAAAGAAGTCTTCCCCCAAGAAGCCCGCCTCGACCGTGTGTGGGATCAGCCTGCGTCCCGCCGGATTTCGGTCATTTTGCAAGGCGACTTTGGCGACGTCTTTGCTCCCTCGTCGGCGGGCGCCTCGCCGGCGCCGTCACAACGCTATTCATCCTGTCGATTTTCGTACCGGGCTTCTATCTCGCCCTGCGCAGCCGCTATGTCGCGCTGCTGATGTACCTATGGTTCGCGCTCTTCCGGCCGCAGGACTGGGTCTGGATGGACATCACCAGCCTGAGGCTCTCGCTCGTACTCGGCGTCGTCCTCCTGGTCCCGGCGTTGATTGCCGGCCGCTATCCGAACGTCACGCATCCGTTGAGCCTTGGGATGGCGGCCTTCGTCTGTTCGACGATCCTGTCGCAGATGACGGCGGTGCGGCCAGACCTCGGCTGGCCGTGGGTCGACTTCACGTTCCGGCTCGTCGTGACATGCATGCTGCTCGTCACACTGTCCACGGACCGCATGCGCCTGGCGGGGGTGGTGGGCGTTGTCGCCTTGTCGCTTGGATTCCACGCGTCGAAGGCGGGGCTGGCCTATGCCGTGGGCGGCGGTACGCGGTTCGCCGACGGGCTCTCCGGCGCGTTCGTGGACAACAACGGCTACGCGCTCGGCACGGTGATGATCATGCCGCTGCTGCTCGTCACCGCACAGAACGTCCACCAACTGTACGCCGGGAAATGGCTGCCGTGGCTCAAGCGCGGGTTGTGGCTCACGCTGCCGCTCTGCACGCTCGCCGTAGTCGGCACCTACTCGCGCGGCGGCTTCGTGGCCCTGTCGGCGATCACGCTGACCTTTATCCTGCTGCAGCGGCGGCGCATCCCGGCGCTCACGGCGCTGTCGGTGGTGCTCGTGCTCGGCGCGCTGTTCGTGCCGGTGCCGCAAAGCTACCTGGAGCGGCTCGAGACGATTCGCACCTACGACGAGATCGGTGAAGACTCGGCGATGAGCCGGCCGCATTTCTGGCGCGTCGGCATCCAGATGGGGCTGGAACATCCTCTCGGCGTCGGCATTCGGCAATACGAGCAGGCCTACGACGAGTTCGACACGACCTACGGACGCTACGGGTCCAAGCGGTCGGTGCACAGCTCGCACGTCCAGGTGTTCGCGGAGCTCGGCATCATCGGCGCCTCGATCTGGGCCTTCCTGTTCGGGTATGCGGCCTTCGTCTGCCTTCGCGTGCGAAGCCGATCGTCCGATCCCGGGCTGACGCCGCAGCGCCGCGCGTTCCTGTTCACCATGTCCAATGCCCTCCTGACGTCGATGGTGGGCTTCGTCATCGGCGGCGCGTTTCTGTCTCTGGCGCTGAACGATCTCACTTGGCTGACGTTTGGCATGGTCGGCGCGCTCGATCGCATCTCGACGAGCGAAGCCGAAGAGGTGGTGGTCGCGCCGACCGCCGCCGCCGCTCCGCGAGCGCCGCTCGCGTTCCGCGCCGTCGAATCCTACGCGGCTTCACGGGAGGTTCGTTGATGCAGGCCCGATCGTTATCCGCGGCACGCCAGGTTGCCGTCACGACGCGTACGCTGCGGCTGGTTGAACCCCGGCCGCCGGCCGCCGCGATTCCCGTACCGACACGAATCACCCGCGTGATGCAGGTGGTGATCAGCCTCGCGCCGGGCGGCACGGAACGGCTCGTCATCGAGATCTGCCGCCGCCTCGGTCCCGGCTTCGAGCCCATCGTGTGCTGTCTCGACGACGAAGGGGCGTGGGCCGATGAGCTGCGCACGGCCGGCATCGAGGTGATCGCGCTCCATCGGCGGCCCGGATTCCACCCGGAGCTGGGCCAGCGAATCGCCGACATCGCCACCGCGCGGCAAATCGACGTGCTGCACTGCCATCAGTACTCGCCGTTCGTCTACGGGCGCATCGCGAAGTTCTGGCAGCCGCACGCCCGGCTCGTGTACACGGAACACGGCCGGTTGTCGGACGCGCCGCCGTCGTGGAAGCGCAAACTCGTAAATCCCGCGCTGTCGCGATTCGACGGCTCGATCGTCGCGGTGTCGGATGACCTGCGCCAATACATGGTGGCGTCGCGCTTCCCGCGCGAGCGGGTCGGCGTGATTCACAACGGCATCGACATCGGCCCGCTGCCGGGCCCGGCCGATCGGCGCCGCGCCCGCGCGGGGCTCGGCCTCAGCGACGACGAGGTGGTGTTCTTCACCGTGGCCCGCCTGGATTCGGTGAAGGATTTCGCCACGCAGTTCGAGGCGTTTGCGTTGATCCGCCAGGCGGTGCCGCGGTCGCGCTTAGTGGTGGTGGGCGACGGACCCGAGCGCGAGGCGCTCCACGCTCGCGCCGCACGTCCCGACCTTGCGGGCGGGGTGCAGTTCCTCGGCATGCGCAGCGATGCCCGCGCGCTGTTGCCGGCCGCGGACGTGTATCTCAACAGCTCGATCTTCGAAGGGGTGTCGATCACCATCCTTGAAGCCATGGCCGCGGGCGTGCCGGTGATTGCCACGGCGGTCGGCGGCACGCCGGAGGTGCTCGCGCACGGCGGCGCGGGCGTGCTGGTGCCGGCGCGCAATGAGGGGCGCCTCGCCGATGCGGCGATCGCGCTCTCGCGGGATTCGCTGGC
The DNA here is from genome assembly GCA_032155105.1 of Acidobacteriota bacterium. GTDB lineage: Bacteria > Acidobacteriota > Vicinamibacteria > Vicinamibacterales > UBA2999 > 12-FULL-67-14b. Next base: position 17,648 of record JALDXK010000006.1, on the reverse strand, counting down.
ACGGTTGCGGCTCGCGGCCGCCGGCCGGCGCCGCGGCGAATCGTCGTTCACCATCCAGCGCATGGTCGCCGAATACGTGCAGCTGTATCGCAAGCAGGCGGACTGAGACCATGTGCGGAATTGCCGGAACCATCGCCCTCGAAGGCACGCTCGATCCACGGCTGCGCGCCGCCATTGCTCCCATGACCGGCGCGCTGGCGCATCGCGGCCCCGATGGCGTCCGCACCCATTGCGGCGCCAGCATGGCGCTCGGCCACGCGCGGCTCGCGATCATCGATCGCGTCGGCGGGTGGCAGCCGATGGCCAGCGCCGACGGCACGCGCTGGATCGTGTTCAACGGTGAAATCTACAACCACCGCGCGCTGCGCGCCCGGCTCGAAGCCCGCGGCCACCGCTTTCGCACCGTGTCGGACACCGAGGCCATCCTGCACGCCTACGATGCGTTCGGCGACAACTGCGTGCACGAGCTCGAGGGCATGTTTGCGTTCGCGATCTACGACACCGAACGGCGGCAGGCGCTGCTCGCCCGCGATCGGCTCGGCAAGAAGCCGCTGTTCTACTCGGTGCTGGGCGGTGCGCTGCACTTCGCGAGCGAGATCAAGGCGCTGCGCCGCAGCCCGGCCTGGGATCCGGCGCTCGATCTCTCGGCGCTCGAAGGCTATCTGTCGCTCGGCTACTTCCTGGCGCCCGACACTATTTACCGTCACGTCAAGCAGGTCGAGCCGGGGCACCTGCTGACCCTGCGCAACGGCCGTATCGCCGGGCGACAGTATTGGGACGTCACCGAGTTCGATACCGACCAGCGCGCGGAGGCCGAGCAGATCCGCGACCTCGACGGGATCATCGAGGGCGCCGTGCGCGAGCGGCTCGAAAGCGAAGTGCCGATCGGCGCGTTCCTGTCGGGCGGCATCGATTCCGGCCTGGTCGTGTCGTACATGCAGAAAGCCTCGACGACGCCGGTGATCACGACCACCGTCGACTTCGGCGCCGGCGTGTACGACGAAGCCCAGGTGGCGGCCGAGACCGCCGCCCACCTCAACACCTGGCACTACTGCGACACGGTGAAGCCGGAGCTCGAACGCGTGCTCGATCCGATCGTCGAAGGTTTCGATCAGCCGTTCGCCGACGCGTCGGCCATCCCGACCTATTACCTCTCCGCGATGGCGCGCCGGCACGTGACCGTGGCCCTCAGCGGCGACGGCGGCGACGAAGCCTTCGGCGGCTACGCGGCCCGCTACATTCCCCACGGCCACGAAGCACGGGCGCGCGCGTATATCGGGCGCCCAGGCGCGGCGGTAGCTGGATGGCTCGGCGCCCGCTGGCCACGGTCGGCACGGCTGCCACGCTGGTTGCGCGCCGGCACCGTGCTCGAGAACCTCGGTCGCGATGCGGCCGGCGCCTATTACGCGGACCTGTGCCTGTTGAAGCCGCAGGAGGCGCGCGCGCTGCTTGGCCGGGATCCCGATCGCGATCCGCGCAACAGCCCGATTTTCGAGCAGGTCACGGCTCCGTACCGGCTCTGCTCGTCGCCGAACGACGTGCAACGCGCGCAGTTCGCCGACTTGAAGATCTACCTAGCGAATGACGTGCTGGTGAAGGTCGATCGCATGAGCATGGCGCACGGCCTCGAAGTCCGCTCGCCGCTGCTCGATCGTCGCGTGGTCGAAGCGGCATTCCGCATCCCCGCCGCACGCAAGCTGCTGAACGGACGCACCAAGCACCTGCTCCGCACGTTGGCCCGCACGCAGTTGCCGGCCCGGGTCGTGGACCGGCCGAAGCACGGCTTCGACGCGCCCATCGGGCGCTGGATTGCCGGACCGTGCCGCGAGTTGTTCGAAGCTGACGTGCTTGGACCCTCGTCCATCGTGAACGACCTGGTCGATCGCCGGGTGATCTCACGCTTCCTGCGCGAGCATCGCGCCGGACAGCGTGATCATTCGTTCGCGTTGTGGGCGGTCTGGGTACTGGCGCGCTGGGGCAAGCAGCGCGCCGAAACGGAACCCGCGGTGCTGGCGGCGGTGGCAGCCGCTCGCTAGCCGAATTGAACACCGGGCAGTATCGGTGTCTAATCAGTGTCTAATCGGTGGCCTAGCGGCGCGTCGCCGTCGTCACGGGCACGCTGCCATCGGCGATCGCCCATCCTGATCGCCGATTCAAATCGGACACCATCGTCACGCCATCCTCGCCGGCACTCGACATCAGGTATTGAAGGCCTTCGGTGGCGCCCGGCAAGCCGAGCCGCTTGGCGATCATCAACATGAGCCGCGCCTCGGGACCGTAGAAGCCCTGGAACGGCCGGTGGTTGCCGTACTTGTCAGTGACCTTGAACACCTCGCCGATGTTGTCGAAGTACTTGATGTCGCGGCCCGATCTCGTGCCGACCGCGAGCACGTAGGCGCCCGCGTGCGTGCGCCGGTAGCCTTCCGGCTCGCTGTTGAACAGGCGGAGCTGCAGCTTCACGATCCGATCGCGCATCGCGGTGCCAGGGCTGAATCCGTGCTGCTGCGCGCGGTCGACGGCCCAGGCGGCGTAGATGTGCTCCCACAGCGCAATCCACGTATACGGCGACCACTGCTCGTCTTCGGGGCGGCGCAGCGGAAACATCGTGCCGAGCGGTGTCGCCTGCGACGCGGCGTGCTTGTCGAGCCAGGCGAGGTTGTTCACGACCTTCTGACGGAAGTACGCCTGCATCTCGTCGTTGTCGGGCACGTACGCCGCCGCATCGGCAAGGTTACGCAGGGCCCACGCGATGCCACGGACCTCGTTCGGCGCCAGCAGGCCTTCGCTCCCACCGCGTTGATTCGAGTGCGAGTCCTGGAACGTCCACAGGAGGCAGAAGTTGGCCCAGTACTTCATCTCGTCGAGGAAGAACCGATCGCCGGTGACGAGGTAGGGCACAAACGCCAGCGAGGGCTGGTGCGCGTTCTCGCCCGACTCGGCGAGTCCACGCGTCAGGCCCTGCTTCGGCTTGCCGTCTGGATCGGCGCGCCGATCGAGCCAGAAATTCGGGTGCTCGTCGATCGAAATCAACCGCCGCCCGTCCGGCTCCTTGATGTGGATGCCGAAACTGCCCGCCAGTTCGCCGTGCCGCAGCATGTAGGCGCGCTGATCCTGCCGCTTGTGCACGAGGTACTGCGCCGTCCAATCCGGATACGGCGCAATCTCGGGCCGGCCGCCGTGCGCGTTCATCGGCAGCGTCAGCTCGCCGGTCTTGAGAATCTCGAAACGAGGACCCGCAATGCTCCGCTGCGGCCCGTCAACCGTCGGCAAGTAGGCCGGAAGCGCGTTGGCGCGGATGAACGGCGTGAAGTCCGGTGTGACCTCCGACTCGGCGTCGCGGCTCCACGCCACGTGGCGCCACCGCGCGAGATAGTTGTGATCGACGGCGTCGCGCCGGAACACCTGCTGTCCGTTCAACGTGATCGCCACGTTGTAGCGCACGTTGGCGGCCAGCGCATGGTCGAGCGTGTTCTCCACCGTGACGTCGAGGCGCGTCACGCCGTCGGCGTAGGTCCTGACGTCGTAAAGCACCCGGAAGAACGGGTGCTCGGTGCCGTTCATCTTCGGCGCCACCATGGCGCGTCCCTCGGTGACGAGCGGACCGTTGAGCCATAGGTCCGCGACGGTGGCCGGTAGCGAGGCCACCCAGCGGCCGGGGCCAATCACCATTTCCACCGATGCGGCTGGCCACGCGGGCTTGGCATGACCGGTCGCTGCCGCCGACGGGGTCATCGCGTAGGCACCGTCGGCGCTCACCCTCGAGCTGACAACGGCAAACTTGATCGAGCCATCGGGCCAGCGCGTCTTGACGTCGGTTTGCGTCGCCAGCGTGCCGACGGAGACCGCATCACGCGCGGCGCCTTGCGGCAGGGCGAGACCAAACGTCGCCCACCCGGTTCCGAGACGGTAATTGGCGAGCGGCGCGGGCCGTTGCGCGGCGGCGGGAACCGCCACGCACAGGATCATGACCGCAAGCACGTATCGAGCGCATAAGTTCAACATAACGAGTCCTGTCAGGAGGCGGCGAGCGTCAGTCCCGCGAGCCCGTTGCCCGGGGCCACCGCCACGTTCTCGGCGAGCGTCGTCAGCACCGCACGCAACCGCGCGCGCGCCGGGTGGCCCTGGCTCTGGTTGATCCGCCACAGCAGGTGATGCAACAGCAGTCCGCGCAAGACCGCGGCGTCGAACGACGCGATGGTGCGCGGCCCGCCGATGCAGCGCTCGACGCAGTCGCGCACGCTGATCGGGCAGCGGTTGTCCTGCGACATCGAGAACGACAGGCCGAGGCCGATGGCGTCGTGCAGCGGTATTCGCGTCAGTGCGAACTCCTCGAAATCGATCACCGCCAGCCCGTCCGCATCGACCATCAGGTTGTTGAGCGAGAAATCGCCATGCTGCGCCACGGTGGTCATCGGCGGCGCGTCGTAAATCTCCTGCATGCACGCATCGAGCGCGGCGGCCACGGGCGGCGACAGCGGCGCCCCGGCAGATCGCCAGATGCGCGCTTCCTCCTCCAGCGCATTTCCGAGGTCGATGCTACCGACCCATTCCGGCACGGCACTGATTGCATCATGAAACCGGCGCATCATGGCCACCGAGCGCTCCAGCAGCACGCGCCACGTGTTCGGCGTGGTGAGCGTGTCCGACAGCCGGAACCACGGCAGGCCCGGGAGGCCCTGCTGGATCTGGACCACTTGTCCCGGTCCCCAGGCCGCACACGCGAGCGGGCGCGGCACCTCGCGAGGACACAAGGCATGGAGCGAGGTGAGGATGCTGTCGATGCGCCGCAATCGATCTTCGTCACCGATCTCCACGACGCACGCCGGCCGCGACGAATCCGCGTCAAAGACCAGGTACTTCTGGTGCGTCGTCCGCACGCACGCGACGCTCGGTCGCGCGTGGCGCAACAGTCCGGGCACGAGCTGGCGCACGATCGGAACGACGTCGATCAGCATGACTTCTTCCCCACCACGAGCACGCCGCCCAGCGCCGGATCGCAGCCAAAACACCGCTCCGCGAGTCGTCTCAACGCGAGATTCGATCCCCGTGGCCGCATGAAGCGATCGGTATATTCGGCCGCAGGCGTATCGAGCTCGTAGAGCCACGACGGCTGCGCCAGCGACGGATCGACGCCAAAATGCGCCACGACCTCACCGCCGGAACGCCGAATGGCGCGCTCGGCACGACGCCGCTGCCAGCGCAAGGTGGCGAGCGCCATCAGCCGCGGGATGAGGGGTGTATCGAGCGGCACCGCAAACGCCACGCAATCGCCCGCCTCGGCGGATTCGATGGCGCGACAGAGCGGCGCCATGCTCGGCCAGAGCGGATGCTCCTGGCGCACGATTAAAAAGCGAGGCGTGGCGACGTCTGAGGAAGGCCGCGGATACACGGCGGCGGCCACAGGCTCGAGCGTCATCACGTCGATCATGTGGAGAGCCCCGTGGGCTCGAGCGCCGAGGGCCGGCCAGTTGCGCCACGGCGTTGCGCGATCACGCGGTGGTACACGGCCAGGTATTCAGACGCGGTGCGATCGGCATTGCACTCGCGCTCGACATGGGCGCGGCCGGCGTCGCCGAGGTTCGCGCGCAACTCCGCGGACAAGGCGAGGCGGTTGATGGCATCGGCGAGGCTCGCGGCGTCGCCCGCGCGGGCCAGCAGGCCGGTTTCGCCATCGTTGATCAGTGACGGAATGCCGCCGGCATCGCTGGCGAGCACCGGCACACCCAGCGACATCGCCTCGATGATGCTGCGCGGCCGCGCCTCGCTGAGCGACGGCAGCACGAACACGTCGGCGGTGCTCAGGACTGCGCCGACGTCCTGGCGATGGTTCTCGAAGATCACCCGCGACGACAGGCCGGCGGCCGCCGTCATGTCCTTGATGCGCCGCGGATACCCATCGGCGCTCCAATCGCCTCCGGCCAGCAGTAACTCGCACGAGGGATGCGCCTTTGAAACGGCGTCGATCAACACGTGCAGGCCCTTGCGCTCGACGAGTTGACCGAGAAACACCAGACGTACCGCACCAGGTGTTTTCGGCGCCAGCGGTCGCTCAAACGTCATCGTCGAGCGCAGCCGCGTCGGCCGATACAGGTCACCAGTCACCGCCACACGCTCGTGCAACGGCGACGCCAGCAGTGTCTCGGCATGCGCGCGGCAGTTCGCCACGTAGGCGGACACCCACTGGTTGGACCGATTGTTGGGAATGTAGGGCCCACCCGCTCGCGCCACCACGGGAATGCCGCACCGCCACGCTGCGCAGGCCAGCGACGGACCGTAGCCCGGGTAGTTCAAGTGGACGACATCTGGCCGCCAGCGTGCGAGCCGCGCCACCCACCGGCACACGTCGAGCGCGTAGGGCACGATGCCGCGGCGCGAGAATCCGGCGCTCGACGCCCGCATCGTCTCGATGCCCCGGCGGTCCGCTTCCGCGCAGAACTCGTCGGTGAGCGGGCCGCAGAGCAGGAACCGTGCGCCCGACGGCGCGGCAAGCTCGGCGAGATCGAGCGCGTCGTTCACGGCGCCCATCCGCAGATCGGCGCCATTCAACTCGAGCAGAATCCTGAGGCTCACGCCGGACTCCGTTCGGAGGGCTGCTGCGCCAGCCGCCGCGCGCCAGCGAGGAGGGGCGAGATCACGCGCCAGGCCGACGGGCCCACGCGGCGCTTCAACTGCACCCGCCGGTACGGCGGCCACCACCTGACGTCGGTCGAGGTCTCGATGGCGAAGCGGAGGAACGAGCCGCACACCGCCAGTTCGCCGCGATCGAAGGCGTGCGCCGCGCTCCACACAGCGGCTTCCGCGATGGTCCGCCGCGCCACCGCGCGGAGCGGCGCGAGATCAGCGCCGATCGAGCGGCTGTCGAAATGGATGTCGAAGGCCCGCACCTGCTCGGCCAGGCGCTGCAGCGGCGTGTAGGTAATGCTCATGTTCGCGGCGTGGAGCCGCCGGTACGCCTGGTCGGCGTCGACTTCAGCCACCAGCGACGCGGCTGCCATGCGCAGCCAGATCTCGGTGTCGCCGCTGTGCGGCAGCTCCGGCAGGTAATTGCCGATGGCACGGTGCAGCGTGGAGCGGACCACCACGGTCGGCGACTGGATTCCGGTGTGGCCACGCCGGCACGCGGCGGCGAGGAACTCGCCGTACTCAAATAGCCGTGGCGGCGCGACGGCCGTCTTCGGCAGTGTCAGCGGCGAGCCGTCACGAAACGGGATGTCGCGGCCGTAGACCATGCCGATGCGCCCGTCGGCGTCCATGATCCGCGCCGCGCGCGCCAGCGAGCCTGGCGTCAGCATGTCGTCGGCCGACAACACCACGCAGTAGTCGGCCTTCACCATCGCCAATGCTTCGTTGTAGGTGGCGATGTGGCCGCGATTCGAGGCGTGGCGACGGTACTCGACCCGTGGGTCTTCCGCGACGCGGCGGCCGACGGCCTCGGTCTCGTCCGTTGACGCGTCATCCATGATCAGGACGCGAACCGACACGCCCTCCTGGTTGAGCACGCTCCGCACACAGTCGGCCAGCAGCCGGCCGTAGTTGTAGCACGGCACAATCACGTCAACGCTCGGCGTCGTCATCGGGGCTCCAGGAACGGCACGTGCCGTCCGGCAAACACGCGGCTCGCGCGCACGGTAATGAAGTCGGCCACGCGTGCGGCGAGTGCCTTCGGCGCCACCGCGGCGGTGACGACCTCCGAGAACCACGCCAGCACCGGCAGGCAGAGGAACAATTCGAGCGCGACTCGCGCGCCATACGACCATCCCATGCGTGCCAGCATCGGATTCAGCGCAAAGAACAACGGCATGTGCAGCAGCACGATGATCAGGGAGTTGCGCGCAAAAAACCGGACGGCCGCCGGCGCGGGCGCATGCTCCGTGGCTTTGAACACCAGCAGCGCCGACGACAGGTAGAGCGCGGAGACCAGGATCGAGAACACCATGCGGTCGAGGACCGATTCGTCGCCGAAGGTCATGAATGGAAATTCGGGGACCGGGTTCAGCCTCCCCGCCCCGAACGAAATAGCGCCGATCAGGACGGCCAGCACGGCGAGGTATACGGCCGCACCGCCGCGCGCCTTGGCCGTCGGCCTGGCACCCATCATCAACCCGGCGATGAAGACGCTCAACCAGTTGGTGATCAACATGTAGGCGACGTACGGGCCCGCCCATTCGCGCAAGACGATGCGCGCTGTCATCTCGATCGCGAGCGCGGCGACGATGACGGCGGCGCCGGGCCGATGGCGTGAGAAGACCAGGGCCCACAGCAGCAACGCGTGGACGTAGGTGCCGAGGTACCACGTCGTCGGATTCGCGGGAAAGTTATCGAAGAGCACGTTCGCGCCGGCGGCGAACGGCAGGTAGTTGCTGGTCGCCAGGCCGGTGCCGAACAGCAGGCCCGCGGCGGAAATCGCCGCCGCGGTTGCCAGGCCAAACATGTAGACGGGCATCACACGCGAGATCACCGCTTCGATAGGCGACCGCCGCTCACGCGCCAGCGCGAACCCGGCGGCGAACAGGAACAGCGCCACGCCGAACTGCTTGACGTAGATCGGCGGTACCCACGACACCGTCGTCGCGTGAGCGACGTGGCCGTAGACGATCACGCAGATGCCGATCGCCTTCATCCAGTCGAGGGCTTCACATCGCGGCACTGGCGCGGCCCTCCTCTTCAGCAGACGGCACGGTGAGGTGCCTGATGAACCGCGCCGGATTGCCGGCCACGACCACCCCCGACATCACCGCGCTCGAGACGACGCCGCCGGCCGCCACCGTGGCGCCCTTGCCGATGTCGGCCATCACGATTGAGCCCTCGCCGATCCAGGCGTCTTCGCCGATCTCCACTTGGCGGAGCCGCGCGAGTACGGTCGGCGTGCGGCGTCCCTGAGCGTCCAGCTCGTGCAGTCCCGATCCGCTGATGACGCTGGCGCGGCTCCCGATCAGGCATCCGCGGCGTAGCCGCGAGGCGCCGATAATCGCGTACGGGCCCACGTAGACGCCGTCCTCGATCACCGCTTTGCGGTGCGAGAACATGGCGCCAAAGCCGATATAGAAACTGCCGTCGCACTGCTCGAGGGTGTGGCGGTAGAACGCGCGGCGGACGATCACGCCCGGCGGGCCGGGCACGATCGCGAACAGCTGCGACCAGAACTTGAACACCGATTCGTCGTCGCTCCGGCCATCGAGCGCACACGTCCACGCACAGGGCGCCACCAACACGATACCGATCGTGTCGACCAGCCCCTTGAGGACGTGCCGCGCCCGCGCCGAAGCCGGATTCACGACGCCGCCTTTTGACGCATCTTCTTGAAGCGCGTGGAATAGACGGGACCGTTGAATTCAACCTTGACCGGAATCTTGTACGGCTCGAGCCGATCGCGGCAGAAGATGCGCATGCGCGTCTTGAACGCCGTGGGATCTTCATCGCGGGCGAGCCGCACCGATGCCACCACCGCCTGGCCGGTCAGGGCGCTCGGCTCGCCGCGCGCCGACACGTCTTCGACGTTCTCCATCTCGAGCAGGACGTTCTCGACTTCCATCGGGAACACCTTGCTGCCGCCGACGTTGATCATCTCGCTCTGGCGGCCGAGGATGCGCAGCCATTCGCCGTCGACCTCGACCAGGTCGCCGGTGTCGAAGAAGCCGTCGGCGTCGAAGGGGCTTGGTGCGTTGAGGTAGCCGAGCATGGCCGACCTGGCGCGAATCCACAGCCGGTTGTTGACGATCTTGGTTTCGTATCCCTCGCCACCAACGCGTACCCACAGGGAGTCTGAGCCGCGCGACTGCGATCGCAGGATGCCCAGCTCGCTCAAGCCGTAGGTCTGCTGCAGTCGCACGTTGGGAAACGCGGCGTGCACGCGCTGCAGTGTCGACTCGGGCATCGGCTCGGTGCCGTACGTGATCACCTGCAGCGACGACAGGTCGTGCCGCTGCCACTCCTCCGAGAGCAGCAGCAGGTTCAGGAACGTCGGCGAGGTCGGCAGCAACTCGACGCGGTGGCGCACGATGGCCTCACACACGTGACGCGGCATGCGATCCGCCGACACCACCACGGTGCCGGCGTTGGCCAGCGTGTAGAACAGCGTGTTGATGCCGCCGATGTGATCGAGCTGGAGGAACACCAGCGTCCGGTAGCAGTGGCGCGGCACCGAGAACTTCTCGAGGAGCGGCGCGAGGTCGTGCACCGCACCCTTGCTGGCGCCGGTCGATCCGGACGAGAACAGCACCAGGCCCGCCGTACCGGCGTCACGAAGGCGCTGGAAGTGCGGGTGCGTGGCCACACGGTTGGTGGTGATGACGTTGTCGCCGTCATCGTTCAGCACGATGCGGCACTCGACTTCGCCGATCTCGAGAAACTCGTCGAGGTGCGCACGCGTGGCGCTGCACACCGGGACCACGATGTTGCGGGCCTTCATCGCCGCGAGAAACAGCGCGATCGACTCCACCCCGTAGTCGCCTTCGATGCTCAGCACGCGCCCGTAGAGCTCGTTGTTCTCGAGAAACTGGTCCCACACGGCCACGCGCTCGAGCAGTGTCCGGTACGTGGTCTCGCCCTGATGACTCGCCAGTGCGATCGCGTCCGGTGTCTGCGCCATGCGCTCGAACAACCACGCGCCGGTCATGCCACGCCTCCCAGATAAATCACCTGGCCGGTGACCATGTGGCTCTCCGGCCTGAGAAAGAAGTCCACCACGTTGAGCACGTCTTCGGGCACCGCCCACTTGCGGATGGCCTGCGCATCGATCAGCGCCTGCAGCTTGTGCTTCGGCACGCCGGCGATTAGCCCCGTCTGGATCGGCGACGGCCCGATGGCGTTGCACGTGATGCCGAACGGTGCCAGTTCGCGAGCCGAAATGCGCGTCAGCGTTTCCACGGCGCTCTTCGACGCGGCATAGATCGCCTCGCCCTCGAGGCACAGCGGCACCGCCACCGACGTGAAGTTCACGATCCGCGCGCTCTTCGACCCGCGCATCAGCCGCACTGCCGCCCGGGTGAACGAGAACGGCCCGAGCAGGTTGGTGTCGACGATCCGGCGGGCCGTTTCGAGCGGCGTCAGCGCCAGCGCGTTCATGCTGGCAATACCGGCGTTGTTGATGAGCGCGTCGATCTTGCCGACGCGATCGGTCAACTCGGCGAAGAACTCATCCACTTCCTCGGAGCTGGTCACGTCGACGCAGCGGTGGGTGTAGTTCGGATGGAACAGGGTGGTCGGCGTTCGGCCGCACCCGACTACCTCGTCGCCCTGGGAGAGGTAGTGCTGCGCCAACATGAGGCCAAGGCCCCGGGTGGCACCGGTAATCACCACGCGACGCATGTGGTTTCCTTAATCGCGTGCGATCCGGCCGATGTAGTCGACAAGCGACGTCACCGAGCGGAACGGACTGCGGGTCTGCGACATGGCGCGGTCATCGCTCAAACGCACCGGGCAGCCGGCGCGTTGCATGTCTTCCTCGATATCAAGCAGCAGCGTCAGCAGCCCAAGCGAATCGAGCGGGCTGCCGGGCCCAAACAAGGGTGCATCGGCCGCCACTGTCAACAGCGACGACGGTGGACGTGCCGCGTTGGTGGTCTTGAGGGCCTGCAACACGACTTCAAGAATGGCCTCGTCGGTCACGACGCGGCCGGTATTGCGCCTCGGAATGGGTGTCAGGGACATACAGGGCTCCGGTTATTCATCAAGTGCCGACGCGAGCGCGGCCACCACGCGGCCTTGATCGTCGTCGGTCATTCCCACAAAGAGCGGAAGGATCAGACCGTGATCGGTGATCGCCTCGCTCTCGAACAAGGTGGTGCAGTCGTCCGATCCCTCGACCACCCCGGAGACGCCTCGGCAACGCCACGGTTCCAGCCGGAACGCGGGTTCCCGATGTGCGCACATCACGCCGCGGCGCGTGGCAATGCCGGCGTCCAGCATCGATTGCATGACACGACGCTGGTCGCGGCCTGCAGGCAGACGGACGCAGTAGCTTTGCCAGTTGCTGCGGGCCCACGGTGGTTCGTACGGCAATTGCAGGCCTGCAATGCCCGACAGCACCTCCGAGTAACGGCGCGCGAGGCGCCGCCGCTCGGCGACCATGCCGGGCAGCCGGATGAGTTGCTCGCGGCCAACGGCCGCCTGCAGATCGGTCATCCGGTAGTTGAAACCCAGCTCGCTGTATTCCTCGAACACGACGGTGCGGGCGCTGTGGCGCGCGGTGTCGGCCACGGTCATCGAATGCTGGCGCCAGAGGCGGAACTGCTTGTCCAATTCCGGCAGGTTCGTGGTGAGCATGCCGCCGTCGCCGGTGGTCATCACCTTGCGCGGGTGGAACGAGAAGCACGCCACGTCGCCATGCGGGCGGCCGATCTGCTCCCACTGCCCGCCCCACAGGATCGAACTGCCGGCCGCGCAGGCGGCATCCTCCACGAGTCGCAGCCCATGACGCCGGGCAATGGCCACGGCCGCTTCGAGGTCGCACGGCATGCCGAGCTGGTGCACGATGAGGATTGCCTTGGTCCGCGGCGTGATCGCCACCTCGAGCTGCAGGGGATCGATGTTGCCCGTGCCGCGCTGCACGTCGACGAAGACCGGCACGGCATCGCAGTAGCGGATCGCGTTGGCCGAGGCAATGAAGGAGTGGCTGACGGTGATGACCTCGTCGCCGGACGACACGCCAACGGCGCGCAGCGCCAGGTGCAGTGCCGTGGTGCAGTTCGAAACCGCGCAGGCGTGCGCGGCGCCGGTGAAGTCGGCGAATTCGCTCTCGAACGCCGCCACTTCCGGGCCTTGTGTCAACCAGCCGGTCGACAGCGGCCGCTGCACCGCGCGCATCTCCGCCTCGCCCATCACCGGCCTGGCGATGGGCACCTGCCGCACGGTGGTCATGGTCGGGCGGCTCATGCGATCACCGCGCTTTCTTTGCTGACCTGTTCCCACCACGCGACCAACTGGCGCATGCCGTCCTCGAAGGACACCGCGGCTTCGAACCCAAGCTCCTCGCGGGCCAGCCAGACATCGGCCATGCGTCGCGGCACCGGGTTCACGCTGCGCGGCGGCGCATGCTCGATCGTGCTGCTGCCCTCCATCACGCGCAGCAGCATCGCCGCCACTTCCTTCAGGCCCACTTCGGTACCGGTGCCGACGTTGTAGACCCGGTCGGTCACCGGCACGGTTGCCGCCAGGATGTTGGCGCGCGCGATGTCGTCGACGTAGATGAAGTCCATGGTCTGCTCGCCGTCGCCGAAGATCGTCAGCGGCTCGCCGGCGGCAATCCGCTGCATCCAGCGGATGAACACTTCGGTGTAGGCGCCGTGCGTGTCCATGCGCGGGCCGTAGACGTTGAAGTAGCGCAGCGCCACGTAGTCGAGACCGTGCTGGTCGTGGAACGCGCGCAGCAGGCCCTCGTTGAACGCCTTGGCGGCGCCATACAGCGTGCGGTTGTTGTAGGGGTGATGCGACTCGGACGTCGGAAAGCGATCGGCCATGCCGTAGACCGACGCGGACGAGGCGGCGACCACCTTCTTGACCTTGGCGTCGATCGCGGCCTGCATGATCGTCGCGGTGCCGTTGACCAGCACGTCGACGGCCAGCCCGGGCTCGGCCGCGCACTGCGTGATGCGGATCGCCGCCTGGTGAAACACCAGGTCGATGCCGCGCATCACCTCGGCGACGAGCGCGCGATCGCGGATGTCACCCTGGACGATCGTCACCTTGCCGCCGGCCATGGCCTTGGCGAGGTTGTCGCGGCGGCCGCGGACGAAGTTGTCGAGCACGACGATCTCGGCCACCGACTCCTCGGCGAGCCGATCCGCGATGTGCGAGCCGATCAATCCGGCGCCGCCGGTGATCAGCACGCGGCTGTTGGCGAGTTTCAACGGTGCCATTGCAACACTCCTGCTTCTTCCGTGGTGTGCTGGCCGCCGGTCCGGGACGGATCCCGGCGATCGCCAATCACCCTGGCGGGCACGCCCGCCACGATTGAAAAGGGCGCCACGTCGTGCGTGACGACCGCGCCGGCGCCGACCAGGCTGCCCCGCCCGACCGTGATACCCGGCAGGATCGTGGCGCCGGTGCCGACGTCGGCCCACGCCTCGATGGTCACGGGCTTGATGTGCAGATCGGTCTGCACGATCGGGACGTCAACCGGTACGCCGCTGTGCGTCGAGCCGAGCACGCGCGCGCCAGGGCCCCAGCCCACGTATTCCTCGATGACCAGGTCACGGGCATCGAAATAACTCTGCGGTCCGATCCACACGTGATCGCCGATGTGGCAGGTGCCGTCAAAGCGGCCCTGCACGTAGGCCTGGGCGCCGATGAACACGCCCGTGCCGATCTCGAACGTCTCGAGGTGGAGGAACCCGGCGCCGCTGCCGACGCGCAGGCCATCGCCCGCACGCCGCGCTCCGGCGCTCCAAATCGCCGAACGCAACATCGCGTTCAACTTGTCGTCGCCGAACTGGTGGCGCGGGTACAGGTCGACCAACTGGTCGATCCGATACTCCGCGCGCAGCCAGGCGATGACCGCTGCCGCGGCGGGCGACGGTTCCACGGTCTTGCGACCGTGGACCGCCGGCACGACGCGCGCCGCCCGATCAGGCCGCATAGGACTCCTGCCTGACCGCGGCGCACACCTGTTCGATCTGGGTCTGGCTCAGCTCGGGGAACATCGGCAGCGACAGCACTTCGTTCGCCGCGCGCTCCGATTCGGGGAACGATCCGACACCGTGCCCGAGGTCGGCATACGCCGGCTGGAGGTGCACCGGAATCGGGTAATGAATGCCCGTCGACACGCCGTTGGCCTGCAGCGAGCGCTGCAGCGAGATGCGATCCGTCGTGCGCACCGCGTAGACGTGATAGACGTGTTTCGCGTACGGCGCCTCGATCGGCGTCTGCACGCCGCTGTTGACCAGCAGTTTCCCGTAGACCGCCGCGTGGTCGCGCCGCGCGCGCGTCCAGTCCGCCAGGTGGCGCAGCTTGACGCGCAGAATGGCGCCCTGCATGCCTTCCATGCGGTAGTTGTAGCCCTTCAGCACATGGTGGTACTTCTTCTCCGCGCCCCAGTCGCGCAGCATGCGCATGCTCTTCTCGAAGTCGGCGCGGTTGGTCACCACGATGCCGCCTTCGCCGTAGGCGCCGAGGTTCTTCCCGGGATAGAAGCTGAAGCAGCCGGCGTCGCCGATGGCGCCCACCGCACGGCCCTTGTACTGCGCGCCGTGCGCCTGGCAGGCGTCTTCAATCACCACGAGACCGTAACGCTGGGCGATCGACATGATCGGATCCATGTCGGCCGGCTGCCCGTAGAGGTGCACCGGCAGGATCGCCTTGGTCTTCTTGGTGATCGCCTTCTCGATCTGCGTGACGTCCATGGTGAACGTCTCGGGGTTGACGTCGACGAACACCGGCGTCGCGCCCGTGTAGCAGATCGCGGCGGTGGTGGCCACGAACGTGAACGGCACGGTGATCACTTCGTCGCCGGGTCCGACCCCGGCGGCCAGCAAGGCCAGGTGCAGGGCACTCGTGCCGGAATTCATCGCGATGCCGGCGTCGGCCATGCACAGCGTGGCGAATTCCTTCTCGAAGGCCTCGACTTCCGGGCCCAGCACGAACTGGCCGGTGTCGAGCACGCGCATCACGGCGGCGTCGATGTCGGCCTTGAGGTCGAGATACTGGCGGCGCAAATCAACAAACGGAATCATGCGGAAACTCCACTCTTCGCGAGCTCGACGATGCGGCCGCCGTTGCGCATGGATTCGGTGGCGGCTTCGAGCATCCGCACCACGCGCAGCCCGGCTTCGCCGTCGGCCATTGGTGTCTTCTGGTTGGTAATGCAGTCGATCAGGTGGCGCGTCTCGACCGCCAGCGCCTCGGCGCCGTCCAGCTGCGGCGCCCACACGTCGCCGCTGCGATAGCCGACGAGCATGGCGTAGCGCGCGCCGTTGCCGGGGGCGTGGCCCTCGGCAGGGGCGCTGTTGATGGTGATGCCCTTGTCGTAGACCTTGATCTTTTCGCTCGGCTCGAGATCGTCGTAGACGATCATTTTCTTGCTGCCGCCGATCAGCGTGCGGCGGACCTTCACCGGCGCCAGCCAGTTGACGTGGACGTGGGCCATCACCGACTTGTCGAAATGGAAGGTGACGTAGCCGATGTTCTCCGGCTCGCCGGGCACGTGGCCGATGCCGCTGGCCGACACCGCCACCGGCTGCGCCGGCAGGAGGTGGTCCATGATCGACAGGTCGTGTACCGCGAGGTCCCACACCACGTTGACGTCGTGCTGGAACAGCCCGAGGTTCACGCGCACCGAGTCGTAGTAGTAGATGTCGCCGAGGTCGCCGCTCGCCACCAGCTCGCGCATCTTGCGCACCGCGCCGGTGTAGACGAACGTATGGTCGACCGCCAGCATCAGCCGGCGCTTCGCCGCTTCCTCGACCAGCCGCTGCGCCTGATCCACGTCGCCGGTCATCGGCTTCTCGAGCAGCACGTGCTTGCCCATCCGCAGCGCCTGCATGGCCAGCTCGAAGTGCGTGGACACCGGCGTCGCGATGGCGACGAGGTGGATGCGCGGATCCCCGATCAGGTCGCGGTAGTCGGCCAGCGTGTCGATGGTCGGATAGCGGGCACGGGCGCGCGCGAGCCGATCCGAATTCAGATCGCTGACCGCGACGACCCGGCAGCCGGGGGTTTCATAGAAGTTGCGGACCAGGTTCGGTCCCCAATAGCCGTAGCCGATTACGCCAACGCCAATCACAACGTCACCTTGTCTGCGCGGCGCTCCGCGCGTTGAGAAAGTCCCTGCCGGTCACCAATCACGACGGCCGGCACGCCGGCGACCACTGCGTTGGGCGGGACATCCCGCGTCACGACCGCGCCCGCTCCGACGAGGGCGCCCTCGCCGATGGTCACGCCGGCGAGGATGGTGGCGTTGCTGCCGATCGAGGCGCGCTTCGCTACCCGGGTTTCAATGAGGGTCCAGTCGGCGTCGGTCTGCAGGCTGCCGTCCGGGTTCACCGCCGACGGGTTGAGGTCGTTGGTGAACATCACGCCATGCCCGATGAACACGCCGTCTTCGATGGCCACGCCTGCACACACGAAGGTGTGGCTCGAAATCTTGCAGTGATCGCCGATCACCGCGCCGCGCTGGATCTCCACAAAGGCGCCAATCTTGGTGTGGTCGCCAATGCGGCAGCCATACAAGTTGACGAGCGCCGGTTGCGGTATCGATACGTGCGATCCAAGTTCCACGTCTGGTGCGATCACGAGATCTCCTGTTTGGTTGTGGCCAGCGCGCCCGTGGCGCCGCGTCGGCGCGCTCCCGGGGCGGCAAGGCCGTGAGTCCTGGCCGGGTGCGCCGGCTCCGCTTCGTCAGCACGCCGCCAGTCGTGTTCGAGGTAGACGATGCCGTAGTCGCGCCGCTCCGACAGCACCGAGAACGGATAGGCGCGTAAGTGCAGGTCGTAGGTCTTCACCGAGCTGGCGTCCAGAATGCCGACCGAGATGGAATAGGCGCCGGGCAGCAGCCACAGTTTTGGGATCACCAGATCGACATAGCCGTCGCCGCTGACGCGGCCGAGATCGCGATCGTCCATCCGCGTGTTGATGCCGGCGCAATAGACGCCGTCGGCGTTGTGGATGTCGATGGCGAACTGCGGATGGTCGATCGGCGTGGTGTGCCACAGCAT